>JAOZSR010000012.1 GCA_029939575.1 Fidelibacterota bacterium | reverse complement strand
GTTAACTTGTATAATATTTATATCCACGAGTTGAAACTCGTGGCAATTCAAAAACCCACGGCAAATCAAAAACTCACGGCAAATCATAAACTCATAGCAAATCAAAAACTCACGGCAAATCAAAATTGATAACAACCACTTAACTGGTTTTAAAATTTCCATTCACTACCAACTTCCCAAACAATTTCTCCAGCGTGTATCAATTTTTTGTTTCATAAAAAGGTTTTACCCACTATAAATCATATAGAGCCAAATTTTTCAGATAATCACCAAGTTATTTTTTACACAGGAAAATTTTTCCACTATCTTTGATTTTAGAAAAATTCACTATTTCATATAACTTATTATAATTTTAAAACTTCTTAAGTTCATAAAACTAGCGGCATATATTTTGCTTATTATTTTTTGTACTTTGAAACGAGGAAATCCTGTAATTTCTCAATAAAAATGATAAATATACTAAACATTTTGTAACCCGTTCAAAATCTCCTCCTCCACACCACAATAAATCCGCCGCCCCTATTTCATTCTAAGAGATAGGGGCTACTACTTTCTATAACCTATCTACATCAATAATAATTATTAATAAAATTCATATATTTTCATTATGAATTTCTGCTATAAAAAATAATATCAAAATTCTCTTAAACAAAAATTGTATCCTTGTTTACAATCAGTTATCACCCTAACTAATGACTGTTTTCATTGGTGATTTTACTATTTTCCTTCAAAACTTTTTTTATAGTCAATAAATTATCAGATCAGACAAGCTACTTTTTAAATTGCTATTGGTTTTTATTTAATTATTATTTATTTTTCAATAAATAAAAGAAAGGAACGAAATTGGAAATTGATATTACAACTCTAGCGATTACAGCAGGTACAATTGGATTTTTCCATACTCTTTTCGGCCCTGATCATTATTTACCATTTATTGCAATGGCAAAAGCCCGTGATTGGTCAATGCTTAAGACTTCAGTTATCACATTTTTATGCGGTTTAGGGCATGTAGGTGGATCAGTAATCCTGGGAAGTATAGGAATAATATCAGGATTAGCGATTTCAAGCATTGAATATTTTGAAGGCTTTAGGGGAAATATTGCAGCCTGGCTTTTAACCATATTTGGTCTCATTTATTTTATTTGGGGTATGAAAAATGCATATCAGAACAAAAAGCACTCCCATATTCATTTTCATAATGATGGAGTTACTCACTTACATACTCATTCCCATAAATCAAATCATAAACATGCTCATCCCAACGGAGAAAGTAACATAACTCCCTGGGTATTATTCACTATTTTTGTCCTTGGTCCATGTGAGCCATTAATTCCAATATTAATGTATCCAGCTGCTAATCATAATATTTTCGGTTTAATAATTGTTACTGCTATATTTTGCATTGTAACAATTACTACTATGATGAGTATTGTTTTATTATCAACTTTTGGATTAAGATTCGTATCAATGGAAAAAATCAATAAATATAACCATGCTTTAGCCGGAGCAGCACTGTCCTTATGTGGATTTTCTATACTATTTTTAGGTTTATAAAAATTTTTTAATCCAATCCAAAAACATTTTATAATATTAATTTCTCCTTGGAAATATTACTAAAAAATAATTAAATTATACCCTAAAAATTGAGGGAGAAATGATTACAATCCAACTTTTTAAATCAGAATGGTATACTTTTATAGTATATTTTTTATTTATCCTTAGTTTCGTAGGAATCAGTGAACTATTAAGTAAAAAATTATCTGTTTCCGGCGAAACAACAAGACAAATTGTTCATATTGGTGTTGGTTTTTTAGTTGCAACTTCCCCTTTTTTATTTATTTCCCCGATTCCCGTCATTGTACTCGCAACTTTATTTATCATCGTAAATAGCATTGGTTTAAAAAAAGACAAATTTAAAGGAATGCACTCAACACAAAGAATTAGTTACGGTACAGTTTTTTTCCCCATTTCATTTTTGATTTTAATCTTGATTTTCTGGGAATCAGACCCGACAATTCTCATTATTGGAATGTTAATCATGACCATATCTGATCCATTGGCATCGGTTATCGGCAAAAGTATTAATTCAAAATCAACTTATATTTTTTGGAAAGACAAAAAGTCTATTCCCGGCTCAATCTCTGTTTTTATAAGCAGTTTTTTGATTTCATGTTTAGGTCTGTATTATCTTAGGATTTTGGATTTGTACCAGGTTCCCTCAATAACCAGTCTTATCATCACTGGTATTGCTGTTGGTACAATCTCATTCTTAAGCGAATCTATCTCCAACTCCGGCTCAGATAATCTGTCACTTCCTCTATTAAGTGCTCTAATGCTTAGTATTATGCAGGGATTATTAATTCAGGACCAGATAATTGTATTGCTTTGGATTCTCCTATCATTTATCCTGGCGTTTCTGGCTTATAAACTCAAAGCCCTGACATCCGGAGGTGCTGCCGGAGCAATGCTATTAGGTTCAATTGTCTTTTCAATTGGCGGAATTTTCTGGGTAATTCCTATGGCTACTTTTTTTATTTTGTCTTCAATTTTATCAAAAATTGGTAAAATAAAAAAAACTCTTCTTAAAGGAATGGTAGAGAAAGGCAGCCAAAGGGATATCTTACAAGTTTATGCAAATGGCGGAATTTCATTAATCATGGCGATTTTCTTCTATTTTACAAGCAATCCAATTTTATATTATATGTTTCTTGGTTCACTTGCAGCAGCCACTGCTGATACATGGGGGACTGAAATCGGTGTATTTTCCAAAATGAAACCAAGAAATATTCTCACACTGTCACATGTAGAACCTGGTACTTCAGGAGGTATTACTTTACTGGGAACTGCCGGTGTTTTTGCAGGCTCCAGTGTATTAACTTTAAGTGGTGTTACGTTTTTTGATAATTCATTTTTAAAAATATTTATAATGATTGTTATAAGTGGAATTTTGGGAGCATTCATTGATTCAATAATTGGAGCGACGCTACAATCCCAGTATAAATGCCCTAATTGTAACAAAATCACTGAAAAACACATTCATTGTAAAAAATATAAAACAAATTTATACTCAGGAATAAAGTGGATTAATAACGATCTGGTCAATCTCTGTTGTACAGGATCAGGTGCATTATTTGTATTGCTTTTTTATTTAATATTTTAATTTTTAACGAAAGGAACAAATGGCAATATTAATAACCGGAGCAGCAGGTTTTATTGGTTTTCACCTATCACAAAAACTTCTTTCAGAGGGAATTAAAATCATCGGATATGATAATGTAAATGATTATTACGATCCAAAATTAAAAGAGGCGCGTCTAAAAATTTTAAAATCCTATAAAAATTTCACTTTTTATAAAAATGATCTTTGTGATCTGGCAGCTTTGGAAAAGGTTTTTTCAAATCACAAAATTAACAAAGTATGCAACCTGGCAGCCCAGGCTGGTGTAAGATACTCAATAACTAATCCCTTTGCTTACCAAAAATCAAATATTGAAGGCTTTTTAAACATTATTGAAGTTTCCAAAAGAAACAATGTTTCGAATTTTGTATATGCCTCCAGTTCAAGTGTTTATGGTAATAATAAAAAACTCCCTTTCTCTGTAAAAGACAATGTAGACCATCCAATTTCTCTGTATGCAGCAACAAAAAAAGCGAATGAACTTATTGCTCATACCTATTCTCATCTTCATAATCTTCCTTGTTCAGGATTCCGCTTTTTTACGGTTTATGGTCCTTATGGCAGACCTGATATGGCTTTGTTTATTTTTACAAAAAAAATAATTGCCGGAGAAACTATTGATGTTTATAATTATGGAAAAATGAGGCGTGATTTCACTTATATTGATGACATTGTAAGCGGAATAACTGCTTCATTAAACACACCGTTGAAAAATGAAGTGTTTAATATTGGAAATCATAAAAGTGAAAATCTAATGGATTTCATTGGCCTGATAGAAAAATATCTCGGCCGAAAAGCAAATATCAATTTAATGGAAATCCAACCAGGTGATGTTCCTGAAACTTATGCAGATATTGAAAATACTACTAATAAATTAGGATATTATCCTACTACAAATATTGATGTTGGCATTAAAAAATTTATTGATTGGTACCTGAATTATTATAATATTAACTCATGAAGAAACCAATTATTATGTCAAAAAAAACAAACAATCCAGAACTTAATTTTTCCAACAAAGAACTAATAACAGGTTTTCAAAATATCAGGAAACTTAATATTTTAGTTATTGGTGACCTGATTCTTGATGAATATATCTGGGGAAATTCAGAAAGGATTTCGCCTGAAGCACCAGTTCCAATTGTCGAAGTTACTCGTCATGAAAACAGAATTGGTGGAGCTGGAAATGTGGCCGCAAACCTAGCAAGTTTAGACTGCAAAGTAGATATTGTCGGAGTTTGTGGAGAAGATCACGGAAATAAAATTCTAAAACAGATGTTTGATTCACAAAACATCAAACACTTTATATTTACCAGTTCGGATCGTGGAACAACCAAGAAATCACGAATTATCGCCCGTCAACAACAATTAGTCAGAATAGATGAAGAAAATACCAGAGAAATAAATCCAGAAATTCTTGATAAAATTGTTAATTCCCTGATAAATTCAAAAAAAACTTATGATGGATTAATTTTATCAGATTATAAAAAAGGCTTACTTGGTCCTGACTTTATCCAAAAAATTCTTTCTCATTTTCATGATATCCCAGTGATAATTGACCCAAAGGGTTACAATTATTCTCTTTACCGTTATGCAACTTGTATAAAACCAAATTTTAACGAATTTTGTGCAGCTATCAATCGTCCGGATCTGCAAAAAAGTGAGATTAAACAATACGCCAAACAGATGGTTTCAGATTTAAAATTAAAAGGCATTGTGATTACTTTGGGAGAAGATGGTGTTTTTATTTTAGATAATAATGGAGATTCCTGTATCATTCCTACTGAAGCAAAGGAAGTTTATGATGTCAGTGGTGCAGGTGATACATTTATTGCGACATTCAGTGCTGGTTTAATTTTGACAAAAAATTGGTTTCAGGCCGCAAAAATGGGAAATATTGCTTCCGGAATCGCAGTAGGCAAAGTTGGTACATCAACAATATCAATAGAAGAAATTGATCAATATTGTAATCTTAAATAAATCCAATCCATTACAAAAATTTAAATCCGACAAATTACTGATTCAAATGGAAAAACTAATCTCACTTCCTTTTCCAGATTGTCCCCTCAGGTCCATCTCTCAGAACTATCCCTTTTTCAAGCAAAATATCTCTTAGTCGATCAGCCTCTGCCCAGTTTCTATCAGTACGCGCCTGATTTCTTTCATCTAGTAATTTTTGTTCCTCATCCTGTAAAACATTTTCATCAGGATCGGATAAAATATTTAAAATGCTATCAGTTTTTTCAACAAATTTTTTAATATAAATGGCATCTTCTTTTGATAATGTGTTTCCCTGCCTAAATACATTAATCTCTTTAATTAATGTAAATACAGCTCCCAAAGCTCCGGAAATATTCAGATCATCATCAAGACAATTTTCAAATTCCTGTTGCAGTTCATCTACCTTTTTTTGTAAAGAAGATTTTTGGTTTACATCATATTTTTCTAAGGATGAATAAAAATCTCTAATCCGGGAAATACTTTTTTGGGCGGTTCCCAACTTTTCAAAAGTAAAATTCAATTCCTGCCTGTAATGGGTAGATAAAAGAGTCCATCTAATCACATCAGCACTAAAATCCTTTTCAATTAACTGACGAAGATTATAAAAATTTCCCAAAGACTTGCTCATTTTTTCACCTTCTACAATAAGATGTTTACAATGAAGCCAATAATTTACAAACTTTTCGCCTGTTGTCGCTTCACTCTGAGCAATTTCATTTTCGTGATGAGGGAAAATATTATCCACTCCACCACAATGAATGTCAAAATGCTTACCAAGATATTTTATTGACATAGCAGAACATTCAATATGCCATCCCGGTCTTCCCTTACCAACTTCAGTTTCCCAAAAAGTACTACCATCCTCTTTTTTCCAGCCTTTCCAAAGTGCAAAATCACGTAATTCCTGTTTTTCATATTCATCATTTTCAACTCGCTGCCCTCGTTGCATATCTTCAATATTCAAATTGGCAAGTTGTCCATATTTTGGAAAAGCATCAACTTTAAAATAAATTGAACCATCTTCAGTTTTATAGGCCAATTTTTTCCCCATTAATGTTTTGATCATCGCCACCATCTCCGGAATATGCTCTGTCGCAGGAGGATAATAGTCTGCTCTCTTTATTCCCAGGGCATCCAAATCATCAAAAAATGATTTTTTATAGGGTTTTGTAAATTCTGTAATTGATTTTTGCTCTTTATTTGAATCCCGAATAATTTTATCATCAATATCAGTTAAGTTCATGATATGAGTTACTTTAAAGCCTTTATATTCTAAATATCTATGTAATAAATCCTCAAACATATAGGCTCTAAAATTTCCAATGTGAGCGTAATTATAAACCGTTGGTCCGCAGGTATATAGTTTTACTTTTCCTGGTTTAATCGGATTAAAACTTTCTTTCTTCCTGGTCAATGTATTATAAAATTTAAGGCCCATTTTATACTCCGGAATTTGTTTTGATTCCAAGTTCTTTTATTCTCTTTTCCGACACATGCTTAATCTGTGCTGGATCTATTTGTATAGTATCAACAGCATAAGATAATTTTATGGCATCTAAAGAAATTATGAACTTTGATTCGTTTTTAATTTGCGCAACTTTACCAATAATCCCTTTCAGCAGTCCATGCGTAATTTCAACAACTTGTCCTTCCTGATAATATTCACTCGGCTTGAGTACTGCATCAATTTCAAGAAATTTTCTTAAGGCTCTTATTTGAAAATCCGGGATTGGTGCAAATTCATTTTTAAACATTACAAATCTAACAACACCATGAGTTTCCAACACCGACAAAGTTTGCTTTAATGTAATATTAACAAAAAGATAACCCTTTAACAATGGCGTTTCAACATATTTCTTCCTGTCGCTCCACTTATGATATTCTTTTTTCAAAGGCAAAAATACTTCAAAATTCTTTTTGCGTAATTTTTCAGTGGCAATTTTCTCATGACGTGGTTTGGTATATACTGCATACCAGCGTGTTTCTTCTTTAGGATTATTACCAAAAATCATATTTTCTGAGAATCCGTTGTCTATATTTTCTGCCATTTATTTATTCCAAGCCTTATAATTTTTTCTAATAAATCCTCAAAACTCATTCCTGCTGATTTTGCAGCCTTTGGTACCAAACTCGTTGCAGTCATTCCTGGAAGTGTGTTGTACTCAAGAAAATATAACTGCCTATTTTCACCTAACAACAAATCCATTCTACCATAGCCAAAACACTTTAATGCTTCATACCCGACTTTGGTATATTTCTGAATTTCAGTGGCTAAATCGGAATCAATTTTTGCGGGAACAATATATTCACTCATTCCATGAGTATATTTACATTCATAGTCATAGAAACCATGTTTAGGGATAATTTCGAGTACAGGTAGTATTTGATCTCCTACCACTCCAACAGTAAGTTCACGACCTTTAATATATTCTTCTACAAGGATTTCACTTTCAAAACCTGATGCCTTAACAACTGCTTCTTTAATATCCATAATATTCTCGACAATAGATAATCCATAAGTCGAGCCTTCAGAACTTGGTTTTATTACCATTGGAGTTGGAAATTCATTTTGTATTTCTTTGACTATCTGATCTATTGATAAGGAACCCGATCTATTATAATGTGCCCATTTTGGAGTAGGAATTTTATATCTTTCGAATAATAATTTTGAGACAACTTTATCCATAGCAATCGCACATCCCTCTGTCCCCGCTCCATTAAAGCTTATTCCAAGAGTTTGCAAAATTCCCTGTAAAATTCCGTTTTCTCCCATACCTCCGTGAAGGGCATTAAAAACAAAATCTGAGGATTGCACTTTTTCACTCATTAACAAATTAACCAGATTCTTTTTGCCATTATCAAGATGATTTTTAGAAATTTCTATATTTGTTTCCAATTGTTCAATTGGTAAAATAGTATCAAGGTTATATACTTCATGTCCGGCACTCGACAAGGCTTGTACAATTTTATCACCACTACTTAAAGAAACATCTCTTTCGGACGAAACTCCACCTTTTAATACAGTAATTTTCATTTATTTTTTTCTCCAATACTTAATAGTAACTTTGTCGCTTCTTTAATATTTTTTACAACATATTCCGGTTTCTCAGACCACATATTGATTTCAATTGTACTATAATTATGACAACCTGATAAAACTAAAATTGTATGGCAACCACAATTACACCCGGTTTCAATATCTTTTTTGGAATCCCCAATAAAAAAGCACAACTCAGGGTCAAGATTATATTTTATTATAGCCTTTTCTAAATTTCCAATTTTGGGTTTTCTACATTCACAATTTTCATTAGGATGATGTGGACAAAAATAAATATCATCAATTTGTCCCCCCTTTTTACTAACTTCGCTTTTTAAAAAATCATGAATTTTTGTTAATTCATAATTTGAAATAAGGCCTCTGGATATTGCAGACTGGTTAGTTTGTATAATAACCTTATATCCCAGATCATTCATTATTTTTATTGAATCAACTGCGCCGGGTATCAATTCAAATTCATCCAGAGATTTAACATAGTTCGGGCTGTCAATATTTAGAGTGCCATCTCTATCCAAAAAAATTGCTCTGTTTTTTTTTATAATAAACAAACCCTTATCGTAATTAATGAATCAAGAAATCATTCTTAAATAATATCCTTGAAATCTAACCGATTCTAAAGAAAACTCAAACAATAAATATTCGTGGAATTATTTTAGTAAATATTTTCTTTGGGACAATCTTAATATTCACTATACTACAATTTGTTAAAATATTTTTTCTTAGAATTCACAAGGTGAGTTGATCGCTTATAATAAATCCTTCAAAAAAAACACCTTATTAAAGGTGCTTTTTTATATCTTTTGGAAAATTTACGGCCTTAAGCCATTTAAAATTATAAACCTTTTCAATTCATTGTTATCCGGATTAATAGTTAAAGCCATATTCCAGGCTTCCATTGCCTTTTCACTATTTCCTTCTGCCATAAAAATTGAACCTAGCCGCACATGAATAAGATCATAAGTTGGAGCCATTTTTATTGTTTCAAGACAATAATTTCGAGCTGCTTCATAATTGCCTTCAATATAACTTTGCTCGGTTTTATTTAATAATTCCATTACTAATAATAGAGTATCTTTATTAATACTATTCTGGTAATCATCAATCTCAGAAATTAATCTCATGCTTTTCTGAGCAAGATTGTTACGATGAAAGATTAAACTATCCAAAAATTCACTTTGACCGATAGCTTTAAAATTTTCAGAATCAATACTATCCTGTAAAGCTTGTAAACGATTTTCTTTATTAGAGATATCTGCTAAAAGGTTATGTGCTTGTTCGCGTGTTTTTTTATTCTCCTCTTCAAACATCTCGGTAATCAATTTTTCCTGATTATCATCAATTTTAGTAATTTCATCATGATAATTTCTTTTTAGCCTATTTATTTTATTTCTGTAATTTGATTCTAAAACCACTGTATCGTATTTTTTCAACAGTTCTATTGCTCTTGCCTGGGCATTAACAACTGATTCTGAAAATAATGAATCCCCTTTGATCCCCTTCCCAATTATTGATAATATTAGATTAATATCAGTTATATCATTATTTAAAGCATAAATTGATTTGTTTAAATCCCGAAATAAAATAGTATCAGCAGATGATAATTTAGAAATACTATCCTGATATGACGATGTTAGATTTTCGAGAACTATTCTTTGCTTATAAAGTTCGCTTCCAACTTTTTTTGCAGGAGTTGAGCCTTTAGTTGCAACTCTTAATTCTTCTTGGATCTCAATAAATGCATTTTTCTTATAATTCTGCAAATTTTCATATTTATTTTCATAATAATTCTTAATCCTGTTAGTATTCTTATGATACATTTCCTGCAACTGTTCTGAAGTATATTTCTGGCTAAAACCATATCCTGACACAAACAGTAGAAAAATTATGACTTTAATTAATTTTATTCTCATCTTGATTCCCTGAAAAACAGTTAATTTACTATCTCTTTTAGTACATTCGTAATATTTGCAAGTTCTTGATCTTCCGAATTGATTTCTGACGCCTTGGTATAGGCCTCTAAAGCAGTTTTATTATAACCTAGTCTATAATAAATTGTCCCCAGTTGAACCCATGCAATATACAAATCAGGCATCAGTTCCAATGTTTTCCTACAGGAAATAATTGCATCGTAGTATCTTTCTGAATAATAATAGTCCGATACTTCACGCATTCTTTTAAACACTTCTTCAGATGTTGTTCTTGGCACTAAATTTTTCATTTTAAAAGTATTTAGAGTATTGTTTAGACGCGTGACAGTATTTTCTATTTGGGCAATTCTTAATTGTTCTGATTGAATCTGAGCATTTAATACCATAGCCGTAGCATTATTTTCGATCTCTGATTTTTTCACTTCCAGAAGATAGTCAAGTTGTTCACCTCTCTCACGTAATTTTTCTGCTTCTTCCTCACGTTTTGCTAAATACTCCTCTTGCACCCTGGAGGTTTCTTCTTCCAGATTTTGACGCTTTTCTAATTTATATTTCTCAATATCCTTATAATATTCCAAATACTGATTTTTTAGTTGCTTATCGAGTGAATCTGCCTTTTGGGATCTAATTTTTGATCTGTCTTTTTCAAACTGCCGTAATTCCTTAAGACTTTCTGCAACCTGAATTTTTCGTATATTCATTTCTTCACGAGACTTGGTAAAATGTTCCAAGATTTCCTGTTTTACCAGAATTTCTTTTTTAAAATAATCCTCCTCTTCGTCTGCTTTTAATTGTTTTAATTGTCTTTTATAATGAACAATTTGTTCATCTACTGGTAATTGTGTAACATCACCAATTTCTTTTTTTGCGCATCCGCATAGAAAAGAAATAAGGACAATTAAAAAAAACATTTTTTCCATTTTATTCATGATATGGCCCCAAATTATAAAAATTTTCTTGTGATCTGATAAGATTTATAATTTTTCTTTGTGCGCGAAATACTTGTTTCCCGGGGAGAGCTTTATCAAGCATTGTCATTTGCATTTTTATTACTCTTTGAGCAGGGGCTGGCAAACAATTAATAACTTTTTCCTTAAGTTCTTCTTCCTGATCAGAAAGGGCAATAGCAAGATCTTTTCTATCAATATCAACAAGTGCAGATATTAGAATTTCATCATCTACATTTTGAATATCTTCAAATGGGAATACCATTTCCCGTATTGTATTATCTCCGGTTTTATTAAAATGATCTAAGACATTTTTCATCAGATCCTGATTATTGGATGATGATACAAGTAAATTGGCAAGAAATTCTTTTCCTCCGGCAACAAAAGTATCTGGATTTAATAAAGCCAGAAATTCCTTTTGTACTTCTTCCTCTATCTTTTCCAACATAGACCTGGTAAATTTCTTCTTATTAACAACTTCCTGAGAGACGGCAAGCAATTGTTTTTCATCAATATTAGACATAATTATTGAGGATTTTTCCAAGGGAAGTTGGGTTACCAAAACTGAAATTTGCTCTATATTAAGAGTACTGATTAATTTTATCAGTTTATCATTGGGAATATTTTGTAAAAATTTAAACGGTTTATATTCCTGATGAAATTTCAAATCAGCATCCTCTTCGGGAGGTAAAACCCTGATTGGCTGATCTATATTTAAAATATATTGTTTTTCATCGCCCCCACCTTCTGTTTGTTGATTTTCAAGATTTAATGAAACGCGGGATTCCTCTTGCTGATTTTTCAAGGCAGAAATCTTCTTTTTTGTTCTGGAATTCATCAGTATCTGGCTAACAATAATCCCAACTGCAACTGCCAGCATAAGCCAGCCAAGATTATCAGTTAATGGCTGGCTTTCTTCTGTATTATTTGGAACCCCCAGTACAGATGTCATCATTTTGTTATCCTGAGGTTTGTCTGCCTTCTCTGCAGGTTCTTTTGGCGTTGCTTTTGGAAAAGTAGATAATTCTACGGTCATTCTGGCAGATTTGGTAGATGAGTATAAAGGATGTTTTTTAATAATTTGTTCTGCCAAAGTCCTTTTTTCAGATTCAATGTCTTTATCCAGAATCATTTTGACTATCAAATTTGAAATTATCATCTTATTTTGTATGTTTGATATTTTTTCCTGATTAATGACTTTAACAGGTTCTTTTTTGGCTTTTACCGGATTAGCAAAACCAGGGAGATTGAGTTTTACTTCACTTTTCACATCCCTCTGCTCTATCGAATTATTATCTTTTTTTTCATCGGGTATTTTTAATTTTACATCTACATTTATTACTACATTACTATTACCAATTACTCTCTCTACTCGCTGAGTGAATAATGTTTCCAGATTCATTTCAGTTTGCATTTCTAGATAATTCACATCTTCAGCAAAAAGGCTGGAAAATATTAAAAAAATCGTAGCAAAGACTATTTGCTTAATAAATTGTAGCTTCATCTTATCCCTTACATATTTTTGTTTAACCGATTATACTCACTAAGTTTTGTAAAATTTATTTAATCCTTTCACTAATGTCAATTATTTTTTTCTCTAAAATTATTATTTTTAATGATAATATTAATCTAAAAAGTTTCAATTCCCGCTTTTTATTGTTCTTTGTTAAACTTTATTGATTAAGCAACAAATTGTTATTATAAACATCAAACATTTCATTTATTTTTTTTGTATATTTGACAAGTTTTAACAAATAAGGATAAATAATTTTTACAATCTTTAATGTCCAAAATGTTTAATAAAAAATTTGAAAACCACTAGAAATTACTCTATAAAATTACTAAGAAACAAAGGTCCTGCCTGAAAAAAGGAATTATATGAAAAATTACAAGCAATTAGAAACAAAACCTTATCTATTAAAAAATAAAATACAAAACTATTTATGGGGTAGCAAAGGTAAAGCAGCTTTTATTCCAAAACTTTTAAATATGGAATATAATCAGGAAGAAAATTATGCAGAACTTTGGATAGGAGCACATCCTAAAGCCCCATCTCATATTACAATTAATAATAAAGAAGTTGCCCTAAATAAAATAATTTCAGAAAATCCAAATCAAATTTTAGGTAAAAGAGTTGCTTCCCAATTTAAAAACACTCTACCTTTTCTATTTAAAATCCTGTCAGCCGGAGATGCTCTCTCGATCCAGGCTCATCCAAATAAAGAACAAGCCGCAATTCTACATAAAAAAGATCCGAAAAATTATCCTGATGATAATCATAAACCGGAAATTGCAATTGCCCTCGATTCATTATACGCTCTTGTTGGATTTAAAAGGCCACGTGATATCGAATCTGGATTAATTAAATATCCTGAACTATCAGAATTCATTGGTAAAGAGGTTGTGAAAAACTTTTGTGAGCAACTAAACGGAGCCCAGAAAATACAAAAATCAAATCTTAAAAATCTTTATTCAACTCTTATGAAACAGGCAATTAATCAGAAAGACAAATTAAAAAATTCTCTCAACAGCCTGGCAAAACGGCTTATAAATTCGAATATAGAACTTAATGAAGAAGAAAAATTATTTCTGGAATTGAAAAAAAAATACCCTAATGGAGATGTGGGTTTGTTTTCTATTTTTCTACTAAACCATATACATTTAAAATCCGGAGAAGCTATTTTTTTAAAAGCAGGTATTCCTCATGCCTATTTAAAAGGAAATATAATTGAATGTATGGCAAATTCTGATAATGTGGTTAGGGCTGGATTAACTCCAAAATTCAAAGATATTTCAACACTTATTGAGATTTTAACTTATGATTATGGACCTATTGAAATATTAAACCGGAATCAAAGCACAGAAAATATTTCATATATTACACCAACACCCGAATTTAATATTAAATCAATAAACCTGAAAGAATTCGACAAAAAAATAGAAAGCCCTGATCATAAAGTGGAAATTTTATTGCTTACCAAAGGAAAAATTTCAATTCAATGGCAAGCAGGCTCTACTAATAAAACAATGGAAGTGTATAAGGGACAATCGCTATTAATTCCTGCTGCCTTACCAGACTATAGTATTAATGCACTTGATAATAGTACTCTTTTCAAAGTCCAAATACCCTAAAGAAATTCAAAATGACCTCAATTGATTATTTCATATTATTAATTTATTTAATAGCAACCCTTGGAATTGGTGTTTTTTATTCAAAAAAACAACGAAAAAAAATCGATTTTTTTTTGGCCGGAAAATCGATGCACTGGATACCAATCGGTATTTCGGTAATGGTCACGGCTTTTAGTGCGATAAACTATACCGCATTTTCAAGTGAGATTTCAACTCATGGTCTGTATGTACTTTTATGCATTCCTGTATTTATAATAGTAGCATGGCCTATAAAAAAAATATTTATACCTTTTTTTTACGATCTAAACCTATATAGTGCCTATGAATACCTTGAAAAAAGGTTTGACAAAAAAGTCAGGTCATTGGCCAGTTTACTCTTTATTATCTGGCGAATACTATGGGCCGCGACATTAATTTATGTTCCAGCCAAAGTATTGAGTTCGATTACAGGAACCAGTGTTCAGTTTTTAATTATTATCACCGGAATTATTGCAACTTTTTATACCCTATTGGGTGGAATGAAAGCTGTCATGTGGACAGATGTAATGCAATTTTTTATATTTTTTTTCGGAATAATTTTTGGCCTGTTAACGATGATACAAAAATTTCCCAACGGCCTGACAGAAATATTCAGAATAAATTACTCCGATGGAATTTTAATGCCCTTTTTCCCTTTTGATCACCAAATTTTTTCTTTCAACCCTACAATTCGAATTACGTTATGGAGTAGTTTAATTGGAGTACTAACAGCGTTTCTAACAAGATATGGTGCTGATCAGGTTATTATTCAAAGATATTTCACTGCCAAATCAATTCAAAACATTCAAAAAGGATTCAATCTTAATATTATTGCAGCAATTATTTCTTTGATATTACTTACATTCCTGGGTTTAAGTATCCATGCCTTTGTTAGTTATTCTGAAATTATTCAACAATCATCAGTCCCGATAAATCACTTTTCATTGTTTCTCAAATCACTTCCCCCTGGAATAACAGGATTGATTGTTGCCGGGCTATTTGCCGCTACAATGTCAAGTGCAGATTCGGGAATAAATTCATGCTGCACAGCATTTTACCACGATTTATTATTCAGCAAAGATAGTGAGCATACAGATTTTATTCAAATACGAATAATTACGTTATTCTTTGGATTTATAATTATTTTACTTGCTTTAAATATTGGAAAATTTGGAAGTATTTTTGAAATTGCCAATAAAATTGTAAATGGATTTGGTAGCCCATTACTGGCATTATTTATTCTTGGCATGTTCTCTAAAAGAGCAAATAGCCGTGGTGTTTTTTGGGGTACAATTTTGGGCGCAACCTGGAGCGCAATTATTACATTAACTGTTAAAAATCTGGCTCTTCACTATTATGCTTTTGTTAATTTTGCCGGAACTATTGTCATTTGTTATTTATTATCAATTATAGAAAATTATTTCTATACTAAACCTTTACCCGAAAAACTAACTTGGTTATGGGATAAAAAACCAAATAATAGTCATAAAAAACATTAATTTTATTCTAATTTTAAATAAATTTAATACGAAAGTTAAACAGATTATTAGGAAAGAGCGTAGTTATGAACGATAAAAATCAAATTCAAAAAACAAGTTTACCTTATGGAATATTTTTAATTCTTCTGGGAGTTTTTATTTTTCTTATTCAGAATAACACAATTACATGGGGTAATTTTTGGCCAATTATTATTCTTGGAATGGGTATTATTTTTCTTATAGTATATTTATTCCAACGCCAAAATTATCCACTTCTAATGCCCGGGTCAATATTAACTATTATTGGTCTTTTGTTCCTATATTTCACACAAACAGGGCATTGGGAAAAAATGAACAATCTGTGGCCCACATTTATATTGGCTCCGGGAATTGGTTTTATTCTCATGCATTTTTTAGGAGACCAAAAAAAATTATTTTGGATTCCAGGAACAATAATAACATCCACAGCCCTGGTTTTTTATTGTAGATTCTGGGATTTTCTTAAATATTTGCCGATAATTTTAATCCTTATTGGCGTATATTTAATAATTAGCCGTTTATTTGAAAAAAAACACAAAAGATTATAATGAAAAAAAAGAAAATAAATACTAAATCAGAAAAAGAATTAGAAGATCTTTGTATTAGGTGTGGAGCATGCTGTGGCTCTATGGATGGAGATCCATGTGAGCATCTTTGGCGAGATATTGACAATAAATATTTTTGTGAAATATACCACAATCGGCTTGGTGCCCATAAAACTATTTATGGAACAAAGTTAGAATGTGTTCCTATTACAGAAAAACTTCATGAAGATTGGATAGGACAACACAACTGTCCATACAAAAAATTATTTTTATGTGGTAAGTTAAAAGTGTAACAGTTTTTTGCCTTTTGAAATTATTCTGTTCGATTTATAAATATTCAATTTTGGGAATAGTGACCGTAAACTTACTTCCTTTATTCAATTCACTCTCCACCACAATATTACCATTATATTTATTTACAATCTGTTTAACTAAGGAAAGGCCAAGTCCCGTGCCTAACTGAGATTTTTGCTTGGCATTTTTACTCCTGAAGAAATCAGAAAATATTTTTTCCTGATCCTCCTGGCTGATTCCAATTCCGGTATCTTTTACAGAAAATCCAAATTGATTTTTTTTAATAAAGGGAGTAATTTCCACCTCTCCACCTGCAGGAGTATACCTGATGGCATTGCTAATAAGATTGTTTACAACCTTTTCAATGGAAGGAATATCAAGAATAATTTCTTCACGACTTTTAGTAGGTTTAAAATTTAGTGTAATGTTTTCATTATTCGCTAAAACAACAAAAGAATCAATTCTATTTTTAAACCAATCCATGTATTTTACATATTTTAAACTTATTTCCTTTTTCCCCTGCTTATAATGGGTCAGGTCAATCATATCATTAACCATATCTAAAATTTGATCTGAACGTTTCTCAGCCCGCTTTAACATATCTTGAATTTTTTCCCTGGAGTTTTTTTGGGTAAAAAGTAACTCAACCACACCGAGAATACTTCGTAATGTAGTTAATGGTGATTTTAATTCATGAGCTGTAAAACGAAACATTTTATCATTTTCATGCATGGTTTTTTCAAGAAGAATATTTTTTTGATCCATCATAGATTTTATAGAACGATATTTTGAAATAAAATCATCAATGACATAAGTTGTTGCAATCACTAAAAATAAGAAAGCTATCAAAGATGTAGAAACCAAAGCAAATGATGGTTTTCCTGCTCCAATATAATAAATCTCTACTTTATTAAAATATTCAAGAAATGACCAACAAGATAAAAGACATATTGCAACCAAAGCATTGAAATAGGGTAGTTTTTTTTGAAATAATATACTGGATATAGTAATTGGAATTATATAAAAAAAGAAAAAGGGATTTGTAATTCCACCAATATAATGAACTAAAAATGAAATTATTACAAGATCAAATATTACCTGTATTTCAGTAAAAATTAATTCTTGTTTAAAATTCTTAAATTTAAAATATTTATAAAGGAAAAAATATCCAATATTTAAACATAATAAAAGTGAAATTAAATTATATATTTTAAAATACGCAATTTGGAACTGAAAAATTTTTTGGCTGACAGGAATACTGGCTAACATTATAAACGTTACTATCCAACGCATGTTAATAAACCAACCAATACGCGATTTAAGTGATCCAATTGTATGAAAAGGCAATGTCAGATCAGGTTTCATATCTATCCTACCTACAAACTATTCTAAAAAAAATTTATCAATACTACTTTTAACTAAATTAGAAAAACTATTCCCCACCCCGATCTCCAGAGGTTCTATTCCCAAATAAAAATATTTTTGTTCTTTTATTCTAGATAAATATTCGCGGATAAAACTTATTGAATATGCATGAGTACTAAAATTTGTTCTATAAAGATTATTTTCATCGATAAAACTAATTTCGCCCGGTTTTTCTCCACATTCCGCAGCATCAATAAAAATTATGGAATCACTATCATTATTAACAATTTGCTGTAAATGATTTTCAGGTGATATTCCGGCATTAATAAAATGTGCTTTTTTGTATTTACTACTTTTTTTTAATCTTTCAAGAAAATATAAACCGGCAAAATCATCTTTCCGATTTTCATTACCAATCCCTACAAAAGTAATTTTATTTACGGGAAAAGTGTCAATTTTTGTACAAAATTGTTCAAAATTCATCTTTCACTACAATCTTGTGGCGACATTTTGGACATAAATTTTTGACATAATCCTCTCGTCTAATTTTTGATTTTACAGAAGATTCAGCAATTTCTACAAATTTTAGTTGAGATTCAAGTAAAAAATTAGGATTGGCAAAAGATTTTTCCCCAAGTCGTTCAATAACAAATTGTAATTGGTCCTTGCAGGCAATCATTTCTCCACATATTTCACAAGTGACAATCGGTTTGTCTATGGTTTCAAAAACTTCCGGAACTGTTAAATCAGGAGTTGAATAGGAATATTTATTAGTACAGGCAATCCCTTTTTCAGTAATACAATGTTCCTCACATTGCCCACAGTTAATGCAAGACATATAATTAATTTTAAGTTGCCGATTTTTTTTCTTCAAATCATCAAATATTTCAATAGCACCGGCCGGACATACCTGCGCACAAGTACCGCATCCAACACAATATTCTTCATTATATTCAGGAAAACCACGATATTCCTCCTCCGGAACATAAGCTACTTTTGGAAATTTAGTTGTATAGGCCGGAGTAAAAAATGATGTTAAAGCTTCTTTTATTTCACGTAATTTTGGCAGAAACATTTTATTTTTCCTTTAATTCATTATCATCTTTATAACAATCTATAACAGTTTCTTTGGCAAGCGGGATTCCACTTCGATGAGCTGCCCGGGCAATAGCATGTGCTGCAACCGGAGCTGTTAAAAAAATAAAAACAATCCCTAATAAAAGTTTAAAATCAAAATCCGCAAAACCCTTGTAAATAAAAACTCCAAATAAAATTCCAGCCGAACCAAAAGTTACACATTTAGTTGCAGCCTGTAAGCGATTATATACATCTGGTAATCTTACTAATCCAAGAACCCCAAAAAAATCAAAACACAATCCAAACCCAATAAATACCAACCCAATAATTTCATGTAAATTATTCATCAAGATTCCTCCCTTCTAGGATCTTTGCAAAAGCCAGGGATGCGATAAAACTCATTAAAGCCCAGATCAAACCTATATCAATAAAAAATTGTTTATCATAATAGATACCCAACAAAGCAAGTAATCCAATAATCAACACTCCAAGAATATCTACTGCAACAATCCGATCTGCGGCTGTAGGGCCCAAAATAACACGATATAATACATATAATGCACAAAACAGAAGAATATTAATAAATTTAACAATTAACCCATATTCAAATTTATAAAAATTCCAATAGAGAAAGGAGCCTAGTAAAACAACTCCAATGATCCAACGTAATATTTTCATTCAACTACCTCCATTAGTATTTTTTCAAATTTTTCACCAATTATTCTGGTATCTTCTTCAATATCTTTTGAAGTTGTATTTATCCAATGAATATATAATTCTTTTTCCTTCGGATTTACATCAATTGTTAATGTCCCCGGGGTCAATGTTATTGAATTGGCTAACATTGTAATCGAAGAATCTTTTTTTAATTTTGTTTTGATCTTAATAATTCCAGGTTTAATTGGCAAAACAGGATTAACTACAAGAAGTGCAACCTGCCAGTTTGCCTTAGTAACTTCTAATAGAAATCTAAAAAAATATATAATTCCAAAGCCAATTCTTCTGAAAATTCTTTGTCTCTTCGGACTTGATAAATAAAAATGGCCAGCTAACATACTGACTAAAAGTGCTACAACCAAGCCAGCCAAAACTTCCTGCAAATCCGTAAAACTAGTTAATCCCATATATACTAACCAGGACAAAATAAATACAACAACACGACTTCGGGTTTTAATGGTCATTATAAACTCCCCAGAACTAGTTTAATATATTCAGTTTTATTAAAAATTGTATCTACAATCGGATCAAGCATACTTTGACGCAATGCAGGTATTAATAATACTCCTGTAACTACACAAAGTAGAGCCAGGAAAAGCATGGCGAATTTCATACCACCACCAATTGACTTTTCGGAAACATCAAATAGTTTATCGCCATGAAAGGCATAGCGTTGCACTTTGAGAAAATATGCCAGTGTCAGCAAACTTCCAATAATTGCAATTGTAGCATAAGTAATATACCCAGCTTGTACACAAGCTACAATTATTATTAATTTACTAAAAAATCCATTAAAAGGTGGCAAGCCGGAAACCGATAATGTTCCTATTAAAGATGTAGAATATGTTACAGGTAATACAGATTTCAAATTCCCCATTTCTCTTAAATCCCGTGTACCTATAGCCATTTCAATAGAGCCGGCATTATAAAACAATAGGGATTTGAAAATAGCATGATTAAAAATATGGAAGACAGCACCGAGAATTGCTAATTTTGTTGAAATTCCCAGGGCCAGAAGAATAAATCCAATCTGGCTAATACTACTGTAAGCCAGTAATCGTTTCATATCCCACTGCCCAATAGCCAGAAAAGATGCAATAATAATTGAGGCTGCTCCAAGTACCATAAAAATATTCATAAAAACTGGCGGTGCTCCAAATACATTAAAAAATAGTCGTATTAAAACATAAATACCAAGCGCCTTTATTAATACACCGGATAACATTGACGAAATTGGAGCCGGAGCAGAGGAGTGAGCATCTGGTAACCAGGCATGAAAAGGCATTATTGCTGCTTTTATCCCAAAACCAACCAGAAACAGGACACCCACCCAAACTAAAATATCAGGTTTTTGTGGTAAAACCTGAGCTATATGCGCTAATGTCAGACTAGAAGTAGCACTATAAGTAATCCCAATACCCACAAGGATTAATGTAGAAGAAATAGAGCCAATTACAGCATATTTAAAAGCAGCTTCAAATTCAAATGCCTTTCCCCCATAAGAGACTAAAGCATAAGCTGCAAATAAAGCAATCTCCATGAAAACAAAAAGATTAAAAATATCTCCGGTAGAAACCACTCCATTCATCCCAGCAACCAGAAACATAAAAAGAGAATAATATTTCCAGGAAGATGAAATATGACGAATATAATTAACTGAAAACAATAATGAGGTGAAAGAAATTAACTGGATTATTACAATCATAAAGCAGGAAAGTGAATCTCGCACCAGGCAAATGGTAAAAGGAATCTTCCAACCACTGAGATTATAAATAAACGTTTCACCTTTTAATGTAATAAAACATACAATCGACAATACTAGCATAGTAGCCGATGCAATTGTGGAAACTGTTATTGACCAGTAATCTTTTTCCCTGGAAAACAGGGTAATCAGAAAAGCAGCCAGCAAAGGAATTATAATAAAATATGGAAGAATCATCCTGATAAACTCCTAATTTTTGTTATATCAAATGTTTTATATTTCTGATAAAGTCTTACAGCCAAAGCAACCAACATTGCTGTAATTCCAAGTTCAATTACGATAGAGGTTAAAACCAATGCCTGGGGTAAAGGATCAACCATTGCTTCCTGAACTGCACTTTCTGATAATATTGGGAAAATCGCATCATTTTTATAAGCAAACAAAATTAAAAACAAATTTGCTGCGTATCCCATTATACTTAAAGACAAAATGATTTTAATCAAATCCTTTTTCGTAAGAACACCATATAACCCAACAAGCAAAAGAATGAAACAGAGTATATATAATATCATTGCTCACCTCCTTCATCAATATGGAAAAGTGACAATGACCAGACTACAAGAAAGAGTGCCACACCTACTTTTGCGCCAATTAAAATATTTAATAAAGGTATTGTTCCGGCGCTGAAAAGTCTAAATAAAGTGCCTTTAGATAAAAAATTTGCTAAAAATCCACCAGTCATAGCTATTCCAATAATTCCAATTCCAACAAACAAAATCGCACTGGTAGCTTCAAGATCATGAAGCAAACCGATATTTAACCATTTCTTAATATATTCTTTTCCATAGGCAAGGAAGACATTTAGAAATCCCAGTGCAATTATCACTCCTCCACCAAATCCACCTCCAGGTGTTAAATGTCCGTGAAATATGATATAAATGCCATAAACAAAAATCAACCACACACTTATTCTTGTTACAGTTTTAACAATTATGGTCATGCCTTCTTGAGATTTCATACGACATCCTCCTCTGTTCCCGACGATTTCTTTTTGATTCGGATAATTGTAAGTGCACCCAAAATCGCGGTAAATAAAACAGTAACCTCGCCCAAAGTATCATAAGCTCTATAATCTAAAATAATGGCACTAACCAGGTTAGCAGATCCGGTTTCAGTAGCGCCATTTTCCAGGTAATATTTCGCAGTATTCATATAAGGTTCACCAAATGCGGGTAATGCTTTAAACACGTCAATACTAAAAAATAAGATAGCCCCTAAGGTTATAACTGTTACAAGAGTCAGAATTTTGTTTGTATTCGAAGGATCATCTTTTTTGTGATACTCTTTTTTAAGAAAAGCCAGGATTAGAATAATAATTGCAAAAATTTCGAAAAGAAATTGTACAATTGCTAAATCGGGAGCCTGGAGAAATAAAAAAGCTACTGACAATGCCAGTCCCACAATTCCTATGGCAATGATTGAAGATAGCAAATCTTTTATTTCTAAGGCCATTATTGATCCAACAATCATAAATCCAAGTATAAAAATTAACCAAGTTTCTATTGGCATTCACACCTCCAAATTATCTTAATTCTATTATTTAACAATCTTTAAGAGCACCATCATACCAATTAATATCCATAAGCAATAAAATTGTAACTGACCAGTATGCAGAGCCTTAAATAATTTGGCAAAAAATAAACTTATGCCTCTTAAAATATCATATATATCAAAAAATTTCTTGTCAGCCCACATATAGAAAAATTTTAGCGGGGCCATATCCCTGATTTCATTATAAAATCCGGTGCCAGAAATTCGAAATTTTTCAACAGGTTCTTGCCCACCAATATAATTGGTATCCATTCGTACCCGCTTTTTCTTAATTAAAATCAGAAAAACTATCAAACCGAGAATAAAAGGCAAGATAACAAGAAAACTGAACAGTTCAGGAAAATAGGTGCCAAAAAGTGTTGGCGCTGCAATAGACCATTCAGGTTTAATATTTAATACAGGATTAATTAATTTCATAATTGGAATCCTAATAGCTACAATTCCAAAAATCACACATATGATCGCTAAGATTCCATTTGCTATTAACTGAAAAGTTGGAGCCTCTGTAATATTATTATGGATAGCTTGTCTTTTACCCAAAAAGATTGCATGCAAAAATTTCATAAAACTTGCCAGGGTTAGAGCGCTTCCGAAAATTGCTAATATAAGACAAAGTAAACCCCAGATTTGAAATCCGACAGATAAATCTTTTAAAACATTGATAATACCCTGATAGATTAGCCATTTTGAATAAAATCCATTAAAGGGTGGAATACCTGAAATCGCTAAGGCACTTATCATAGCAAACATAAAAGTTATAGGCATTTTTGTACCCAGTCCCCCAAGTTTATCAAGATCACAGGTTCCTGCCTTTTTCTCAACAGAACCCATTATGAGGAAAAGTGAAGTTTTATAAATTGTATTGTTTAATAAATGAAATAATCCACCAATAAAAGCAATAATTCCCCCAGCTGCAACCTGACCATTTGCCGCTAACATACCACCCAAGCCAACACCCATAATCATATAGCCAACCTGGCTTACTGCATGATAACCTAATAATTTTTTCCCGTTATGCTGTAAAAGAGCCATCATTACTGCAAATATTACTGTTAAAGCACCTAAGGTCAGCAACATCATTTGTAAATAAATATGCAGAATAAATAATGACATAACCATTCTGGCTAATAAATATATTCCTAATAATTTATCAAGAGAAGCCGGTAAAAAAGCAACACCTTCAACCGGAGCATCTTTACTAAAATCAGGCACCCACGTATGTAACGGAAAACCTCCTGCTTTTGCAAATGCTGCGATTAAAATTGAGAAAAACGCCAGATAGGAAAAATTTGCATTAAAACTAACTTCGCTATTCCAGAGAGCCCAACCGGAATTTGTATTAATGAAGCGAAGCAGAACAAAACCTAATATCAAAAACACATCACTTCCACCAACTATCAAAAATGTTTTTCTGGCACTTTGAGAAGCAGATTCCGAACGTCCCATAACTCCAAACAGGTATAAAGAAATTCCGGAGAGTCCCCAAAATATCATTAAAACAATGGAATTAGCACTTAATACAGCTCCATTACAAAATGCAAGAGTCAAAGGAAACAAAACAAAATAACTTCTCTCATTTACTTCATCCATACTTTTTAATGAATAAATAAGAATAATCAAACCAAGTAACTGGATAAATGCAACAGTTAACCATGAAAGTTGATCTAAAGCAAAAATCATTTTATAGGATAATGATAAATTTGCTTTACTATATAATTGTATTGTCAAAGACAATAGGTAAGCCAACCCTCCAAAGGTCAAAATTTTCTTTAAAATATTAGGAAGAATAATATTGATTAAACCAATTCCTACTGGAATTGTCACCAGGAGTAATAATTCATTTGTTCCCATTGAATTTCCTCCGAATTCGTTTTGTTTTTGAACGGGATAGATCTAGTAAATTAAAAGAACATTTGTTCTTTTTTATATCTTTTATTTTTAGCGAACGTTCGGTACAACAATAACATGGATCTACAGCAGCTAAGGTAATCAAAGCATCTGACACAGAAATTCCTTTGCAGGAAGCGGAATAGGTTGGAATATTTACATAACTGGGAGCCCGCACTTTGTGCCTGATTGGACGATTTGTACCATCACTTCGCATATAATGGAATACTTCTCCACGAGGTGCTTCGTATCTGCCAATACCTTCTCCGGGAGAAATTTCTTTAACATTATTAAGTATAGGCCCTTTAACTGTTTTTAATTTTTCTATGCACTGGCGAATAATTTTTGTTGATTCTATGGTTTCCAGCAATCGCACTACTAATTTATCATATACGTCACCGTTAGAAGCAACAATCACATCAAAATCTACAAGATCATAAGCATCTGTGGGATCATCACGTCTGATGTCTGACGGAACTCCTGAGGCTCTTGATGTCGGACCCGTTGCACAGTAAGCAATCGCATCTTCATAAGACAGTACACCTACACCTTTGAGCCGCGCTTTTAATACTGGATCATCCTTTGCAGCATTTGCAACCATAACTATTTTACTATCAATCATATCAAGATTTTTCATAAGATCAGGAATCGCTCCGGTATCAACATCTTTAGCAACACCTCCGACTCTCATAATGCCATAATGATTCCGGTTTCCACTTACAATTTCACACATCCGTAAAACCGGTTCACGATATTTCCAGGCCCACATCCAGAGAGTGTCATACCCGATAAAATGACCGGCCAAACCAAGCCATAATAAATGTGAATGAATTCGTTCCAATTCACCAACCAGAGTACGGATATATCTGGCTCTTAAAGGAATATCTATATTATCAATATCTTCAACAGCATGGACACAGGCAAGTGGATGAGATGTAGAACAAATACCACATATTCTTTCTACCAGGTAAATGGACTGGGTAAAGGATTTTTGCTCTGAAATAAACTCATGCCCTCTATGCATCCAACCAATTTCCAAATCAATATCAACAACAGTCTCACCATCAACTGTTAATTCAAAATATTCCGCCTCTTCCAATAAAGGGTGAAAAGGGCCAATAGGAATCTTATTTTTACTCATGATTCCCTCCTCATTCGCATTGGTTTTTCTTTAATGATGTCATTATTTAAGGTTAATAATTTTTCCATTCGAGGATGATCAATAAAATTAACTCCCCAAAAATCAAAAATCTCACGCTCAATCCATTCTGCGCCTTGTACAATTCCCACTATAGAATTCACTTTGGGATTTTCTTTATCTTCGATCACAACCCTGGGACAATAATATTGTCCGTTTTTATCATCAGAAAAATGATACAGAATTTCCAGGCCGTGATACATTTCCATCCCTGTAGCAGTAGATAAACGACATTCCATTTTGTTAAAAAGATAATCCACGACAAATCTGAGATCCGTATTTTTAACATTAAAATAAAAGCGTTTCTTTTTTTCAATTTTATGATCTATTTTATTACCCATATAATGTATAAATTCTTGAACTTTACCCATTTAATACTCCTATTAGTTTGGCTACCGCCTCTATCATTGCTTCAGGTTTCGGTGGACAGCCAGGAATATACATATCAATAGGAATTACATCTTCCCGTTTCTCTACAGTATTATAACTATCTTTAAAAGTACATCCGGAAGCCGGACAGGTACCAACAGCCACAACAAAAACCGGCTTTGGCGCCTGTTCATATAGTTTTTTAATTTTTGGAGCTACTTTATTATTGAAGACACCTGTCACCAATAGGACATCGGCTTGTCTGACTGAGCCAACCAGTTTGATTCCCAGCCGCTCCACATCATATTTTGGTGTAAGTAAATCTAAAATCTCAATATCACAATTATTACATGGTGAACCACTTACATGGAAAACCCAGAGCGATTTTGCTAAACGTTTATTATACCAACCCATATTACACTCCTAATACTGCTAAAATTATTCCAATTAATGCTAAAGGAGAGGCATAGCGCCAGAAAAATTTTAAAGCAGTGTCAATCTGAATTCTTGGATTTGTATTTTTAATAATTATCATTAAAACTATTATTAATACATATTTTAAAATAGCCCATAATATCCCAATACCTACAAGATTAAATCCGCCAAAAAACAGAATAATCAGGAAAAAAGGAAAAATTACCCACATCATATGCTGACAAATTTTCCATAAAGCCAATAATGGTCCTGAATATTCCATCAATGGTCCTTCTGCAAGTTCTGTTTCTGCCTCAGGAATATGAAAGGGTGGTAAAGTCATTTTAGCCTGAATACATAATAATCCAACCAGGAAACCGATAAAACCACTTATTGATCCAATGAAGGCTCCATCACTTTGGGCAATTACAATTTCATTAAGACCCAAAAGATATCCTGATTTTATTATTGGAATGAGACAAATTAGGATAAATGCCAATTCATCAGCAAGTAATAATTTTATTTCTCTTCCTGCGCCCAGACTTGATAAAACATTTCCGGAAGCACTACCACCAATAATTATGGCAACAGAAAAAAACATAAATAAATACATCATAACAATAATATCTCCACCAAAGCCGAGGCCATAAAACAATACTAACCCTATTGACATTGACAAAAAGACCATAACACTGAATGCGGCAATTGGTGCCAGGGCAAAAACCGTTATATTAGTATCCTTAATTAAAATAACTTCTTTCCCAAGTAACTTAAAAATATCATTAAAATTCTGGAATATTGGTGGTCCGACTCTGAATTGAAAACTGGCACTGACTTTCCTGTCAAGCCATCCAATTAAAAGCCCTAAGACACAGGTAAAAAGCAATCCCGGGAACACCAGCAAATATAAGATTTGTTTTCCTATCATGCTTTTCCCTCCTTCCGACGCCAGTGATGACTAATTATAGCCAGGTTATCACCATAAAAATAAATCCCCTTTTCCGGATCTTCTTCTGACATTTCAACAATATCGATAGTTCCTTCAGGGGCTGTTTTCATACATAATGGTTTGAACCTGGAGTCTTTTGCTAAATCAGTTAGACAGAAATCACATTTAGATGTAATATAACTCATTGATTCAGGAAAAATTGTTCCAAATGGACAAGCAAGGACACAACTTTTACATCCGACACAACGCATATTATATCTTTTCATCATTCCTGAATCTGTATGTTCCAAAGCTTCCTTAGGACATGCTGTTTCACAAAAAGCGTCCTTACATTCTCTGCAATAAACCGCAAATTCAGCAATCTCAATTAATGCAAAATGTCCGGAGTTTTTTCTGTGATAAAAATACCCACATTCAATATTTTCGACAGAACCTCCGGCTTCAATTAAAGCTGGAATATCAATTAAAAGACGTTTCATTCCCAGATATTCTCCTCATTTTTTATCTGATCATATGTAAATACAGGACCATCTTTACATGCATAATATTTCCCCATTACACAATGTCTGCATTGACCGTGGCCACAATACATTTTCTTTTCCATTGACAGATAAATATCTTTATCCTCATATCCATATTCTATTAAATCAAAAGTACCAAATTTCATCATAATAGGAGGCCCGCAAACTACAACAGGATTGTCTTTTGGTTTAATACTAATTTTGTCCAGTAATTTGGTGATTAGACAAACTTCCCCATCCCAATTTTGACCTTCCGGTACTTTATCCACACCTTTGACAATATTTACATTTTTTAATTTTTCCCATTCTTTAAGTTGATTTTTATAAATTAAATCTTCCGGAGTTCTTGCTCCTATTAAAAATGTAATACTTTTATAATCATCAATATTCTCAATCAAGGATAAAAACAGTGATCTTGTAGGAGCCATACCTACTCCGCCACCCATTATCAAGACATCTTTACCTTTCCACTGATCAATTGGATATTTACTTCCGAATGGTCCTCTAATCCCAACCCGATCTCCTTTTTTTGCCTGGTGAACTGCTTCAGTGACAAAACCAGCTTTCATAATAGTAATATCAAGTTTTTCTTTAATATAATGAGAAGAGGATGGTGTGAAAGGAGCCTCACCAACATTTGGTATTGTCAACTCAACAAACTGACCTGTTTCAAAAGTAAAATTTTTTTCTGGTTTTAACCTCAATGTTCTTATTTGGGGAGATTCTTCAATAATATCATAAATTTCCGCCTGTAATATTTCATAAGGTTTTTTCTTTGACATTTCTTCTCCCGGAATTAATTATCTGTCTGATCGTTTATGTTTGTAATAACTTCTCTTTGGTCTATTCCTGCTACACAGGCATTAATACACCTTCCACAGCCGACACATCCCAAAATCTGAAAATTGGTTTTCATATAATCTAATTTGCATAAATACCGATTACGAAAACGGCTGTACATTTTTGGTCGTGGTGAATCACCGCCAGCCACTCTGGCATAACCATGTAATTGGCAACTATCCTGAGTTCTAACTTTAACAAACTGTTTTTCTGTTGATTCATCATTTAAAATCATGCAATAACAAGTCGGACAGCTATTTGTACAAGCACCGCAACCAATACAATCTTCAGAAGCAATTTTCCACTTTTCCTGGTCTGCCTGGCGTAAATCATCAATCTTCCATTTTTTTTCAAACTCTGCATTTTGTTTTTTTAGATCATTTACTGTTTTCTGCCGATTATCAAGAATTTGCTGATCATAAATTTCTGAATCATCAATAGTAAAGTTTTCTTTGATGAGACCCAATAATTCCTCACCTTTTTCTGATCCTACACTGATTTTATAAGAATTATTTACTTGTGAAAGATTAAGATCATATCCTTTTTCAGCATAAGGTTTTTCATCAAAAAGATTACAATGACATGTGCTTGAAATACTCAGACAATCACTACTGATTATATAAGTATTTTTTCTCCATACCGAATATGCAGGATCTTCAAAATCATCATTTATCAGAGCCTTATCCAATAGACTTAATGCTTTTAAATCACAATTTGTAACCCCGGCAATAATTCTTTTTGGGACTTTTTCCGGTGCAGGTACCACAGTATCTCTCGGAAAATAATAGAGCATTCTGATTGGTTCTACACAGCGATAATTACCTAATACATATTCCTTATTATCATTGAAAACATCATAATGATAGTTTTCTTCACTTACTTTTGACTTTCTTGGTAAAATAACTTGTTTAATCTCACCGAGAGATTCATTTTGACATAGTGCTAAAAATGAAAACATAGCTGATTGTTTAATTAGCATAGGCTGGCCTCCAAGGGAAGAAAACATTTTTTCCAGTAAATTCATTGCCCATAAAAGAATTCATCCTTTTTTAATTTTTTTTAATGTATCGATCAATTTCTCTGTTTCGGTTGATTTTTCAAAAAAATAATCCGCTCCCTCTGCCATACATTTTGTCCTGTATTGAGGATAGGGATAATCTGTCAAAATAATTACTGTAATATTACTGTTAACCTGCTTAATATCTTTTAATACTGCGATTCCACCTTCTCCCGGCATCCTAATATCTAAAATTACAATATCCGGTTTCAAGCGTTTTATTTCTGATTTTGAAGATTCTGTATCAGCTGCATACCCAATAATTTTAAGTTCTTTAATTTCATTAATCATTGTTATTAGGTGATTTCTAAGAATCTCAGAATCATCAGCAATAAAAATTGTAGTTTGGTTATTTTTTTCCATGATCAATACAAAGTTGAGCATAATTCATCCAAACAGTAAATAGGAATATGTCTTTTTGTAGCGTGGGAATTTATGAAGTTACTTTGTAGGAAGATTCCTACAAAAAGTCTGTTTTGTTTTATAAATATAAATGCCGTGATATCATATTTAACATATAACTAAAAAGCGGAAGTATTGTAATCAATACTTCCGCTTTTTTATTGATTTTAATTTTTTTTATTCCATTACTTTTAAAGTAACAAAAAATGTATTATTCTTTCTTTTAACCAAAATTAATATATATTCTTCATCTATATTTTTAATGGCATCTTTATAATCATTTAAGTTATTGATATCTATATTACCAATTCTTTTTATAATATCGCCTTCACGTAATCTTCTTGATGCATCACAATCTCTTTCAATATTAGTGATAACAACACCAGGTTCATCAGGATCAATTCCGTATTCTCTGGCAATACTATTAGTAATGTTATCCACATCCAGACCAAATTTTGTTATAGACTCAGAACTTTCAGAAGTGACGACTTCGTTTGATTCCGGAAATTCACCTAACAATATTTTAAGTGATATATTCTTTTTCCCTCTAATTACATCAATTTTTACAGTCTCACCAATTTCACGATTCCCAATTAAGTATTGTAAATGAGAAGAACTTTTTACTTTTTTCCCATCAACTTCAATTACAACATCACCAACTTTGAGACCACCTTTTTCTGCAGGACTGTCTTCAACAACTTCACTTATTAAAGCACCTTCACGAGTCTCTAACTTCATGGCTTTTGCTTTTCTATCATCAACATCCTGAATTTGCACACCCAACCAGGCTCTTTCTACCTTCCCTTTTTCAATAAGGTCTCTCATCACTTTTTTTGCCATATCTATTGGTATGGCAAAACCAATTCCAATATTTCCTGCATAACCACCACTTGTAGCAATTGCTGTATTTATTCCTATTAATTCTCCCCTGATATCAACCAACGCTCCACCACTATTGCCAGGATTTATTGCTGCATCAGTTTGAATCATTGAACCATAAATATTATTACCGATAACACTATTTCTACCCTTGGCACTAACAATTCCGGAAGTAACTGTATGAGCCAATTGGTCAGATAGTGGAGATCCAATTGCTACTACCCATTCACCAACTCTTAATTTTTCAGAATTTCCTAGCTTTGCCGGAATTAAATTTTTGGCATTTATTTTAATAATTGCCAAATCTGTTCTTTTATCTGTGCCAATTATTTCAGCATCATATTCTCTTTCATCAAGTAATTTTACTTTTATTGTTTCTCCATTTTCTACAACATGATTATTTGTAATGATATAACCATTTTTATTAACAATAACTCCAGAACCCAAGGCTTCTCCACGGCGATCTTGAGGCTGTGGTATTCCAAAAAAATGTTGGAAAAATTCATCATCAAAACCTGGTATAGACCTGTTAATATTTGATTTTATTACTTTTTCAGTTATAATTGTCACTACAGAAGGTGTTACACTTGAAGCAATTTCAACAAAAGCCTCATTAAAATCATTAAGTGATTTGTAATTAGCATTTGGAGTTATCATCGTAGCCGGTACAACTTTCATAGAATTTGAATCGGATTTTCCCGAATCAAATAAAACTACTCGCTCAGGTTCCTGCAACATTTTCCCAAGAAAAATACCTAAAACAATTAGGCTAATTATTCCTAATATCAATTTAATATTTTTTCTCATTTTTCTATCTCCTTTTATAAGATTAACATTCGACTTCTTATACTGCCCATAAATTTGAAAGTTTCAAATTCTCTATTTTTTATAAATAGAGATTGGGCTAAAGCATTTAAATATCTATAAAATTCAAGTTAAGTTTTCTGAAACTTAATAAATTAAGAGAAATATTGATGGAATCGTAAAAAGATTCGAAGCTGTCTTTCAGTCGAAAACCAGACATAGTCTGAGACTGCGTAGCAACGAAGAATCTTGTCGATAATTGTAGGAGATTCTTTCAGTCAAAAACCTGATTGTAAACATTCGTACCTCATTTAGAATGACAGCAAATTTACTTTTTACGCAATTGTCAAATATTAATATGAATAGAATGTTTTATGGTAAAAGCATAAAATATGTTGGAGGTTCGAGACACACTTTTCTGCACACTACCAAACATATATTGATCATAAAATGAAAAGAGCCACTTCATAGGAAGCGGCTCTTTATCAGATTTATATTTAAACTGCGATTATTTCATTAAAACCATTTTCTTTGTTTTAATAAAATCCCCAGCCATAATTCTATAAATATAAACACCGGATGATACAGAAACACCATCATCTGTTAAACCATTCCATACAGAATTATGATAACCGAATTTTTTCTGTGTAGATACTAATGTGCGGATCTTCTGACCCAGCATATTGTAAATAGCAACATCTACATATGTAGTTTTCGGTAAATCATAATTTATTGTAGTGGTTGGGTTAAACGGATTTGGATAGTTTTGATACAATGCGAATTCCATGGGAACAAGTGTTACTTCAATTTGTCCGGAACTCTTATCCAGTACGATTGGTCCCTGTGGTCCTGCCAATAAGAAATTATCAATATTGATATTAGCATTACCACGGAATTTTTCATTTACCATTTCTACAGGAATAGAAATCATATCCTGAGAAAAGTTGATCTTTTTACCTGTTGTACTATAAGCAACAACAACCATCTCACCTTTTTCAACATTAGATGCAACAGTCAGACCGTTTCCTCTGATAGCAGGATTTCCAAGTTTCATAACATTTGGATTATATTTTACAGTAAACTGTAATCCATAAGCAGCACCTTCGAAATCAAGACCAAGGTCTAAACTACCACCTTCTTTATTAACCGGTGCGATTTCCGGTAATACAAGAGAGGCTGACAATCCAGGATCATTAACATCTTTTGCCAATGCTCCATTCATTGTCATATTAATAAGACTGATTACATCAAAAATATTGATCTCAAGATCATTATTAAGGTCAGCAGCCTGCATTTCAGCATCATCGAATTCAACCAGTAAAAGAATGTTGTTTACAACTTTAATAATATCCTGAACATTTACATCATTATCAAAGTTTACATCTCCAAGCATCCATGGTGTAGCCATTGCTACATTGGATGGTTTGGATTCCAGAGTATCATATTCATCTGTATCCCAAAGAGCTTTTACATAATAGCCATATTCTGTGTAATTTGCTACAGATAAGTCAGTATAAAATGTATCTTCAACTGTTGCGAGTAATAGATCTTCTACATCCATTTCCATACGATAGACATTATATCCAACCAATGAATCTTCACGGGCTTTAGCCATTTCATTTTCAACATGGAAAGAAGGAATGTCCTGAGCCACACCAAGTTCAAAATCTGGTGTTGAACTGCTTGATAGTAAAGTAGTGGTTCCTGTAAAATAATTTTCAGGAATTGTAGCGCTACTAAGTACTTCAGCTTTTACGCCTTCTAAACCAACAATTGCTCTGATTCCAAAATTACCAGGAAATCCGAGATCACTGGATTCTGTCCAGCTACCACTAACGAAAACATAGGGATGTCCATAAACATGATTATCAGTATCTCTTCCTGTTCCTGGACCTTCTGTAGTAGTATAACGATATCCTAAGAAAAATCCCTCTTCGCCAAAAGCAAAGCCGGAAAGATCAACATCTACCCATACATCTTCTGCTGGTACTTCGAGTAATTCTTCAGAAACATATACTAATTCTCCAGGTAGTCCATCACCACCAACTGTATAAATTCTCAGTTCAACCGGATCTAATGCATATCCTGTTTGACCAGCGGATGAGAATAAGAATCTTCCAGTATATAATTCACCTGCAGAGCCAGGAGTGAATTTTGTGGATACTTCAATATCTGTAGCACCACCAGTAATTGATGATTCAAAAGAACCATCATCATACATTAATTCAACTTCTTCTAATCCACCTGGTGTTTTCCAGTTCAGATCAACAACAGCATCACCTACAACTGCTACTAATCCACCCGGTTTATCAAGACTTGGAATTAAACTAAAATCAAGAACTACAGGATCAGCCTGTGCAATGATTTCAACATCCTGAGCCATATCATCAAAAGCATCAGAATTTACTTTGACTGTATTCATTCCTGGAAAGAGGTCTTCAAGTAAATAATTACCATCAACATCTGTTATACAAACTGCATAACCCGAGGTAACAGTAGCATTTACAACCGGATCTCCATTAGGATTAAGCACTGTACCGGCTACATCACCGAATTCATAGATTGTTGTTGCACATGCCTGGTTTGAAGGATCGGAATCTACTCCCGGAAAATATACTGAGGTTGCTTCAAAACAATATTCAGTTTCATCTTCAAGACCAAATACATCATAATGCAATCCCTGAATTGGGAAAGGATTAACTGGTTCAGATTTGTCGCCTACCATAAAAACATTATATCCGAGGAAATCTCCTGGCTGGAATGTAGTCAATTCAAGAACGCCACTAACATCATGTGGAGGATCTCCCCATCCATCACCGGATAATGTCCATGGAATTTCCAGATTTTCAGTCAGGGAAGGATCAAAAGCAAGTGTTATACTTGTTATTGCAGTTTCTGAGCTACCCATGTAACCGGAACCACCCCATGTTACGAAAGCACCGTCGCCGGTTGATCCATCCCATGGTAAAGCATTTAGTGGTGTAGCGTCAATAACTTCAACACCTTCAGGAAAGTCTAATGTGGCAAATAAAATCCATTCAACATCACTACTAGCGTTGGTAACACCAAAATCAATTGTCATAACCGAGCCAGGAAGATATTTTTCATTTACCCACCAGGTTGCGTATTCAATTTCTTTGTCGCCTTTTGTATATCTGGAACCATCAGTTACAAGGATTTCGGCTGTTGCACGAGTTTTCCCTTTAACGATAGTATGTGCTAAATCATTAGTTCTTAAACCGGTAGTTAATTCAATTTTTGTGTCACCACCAAAGTCATCAGTCATAACATCATCAATTTTCAGGATAAACTGATCAACAGATACACACTGAATTGCTACCCATAACTGAGATTCTTCAGAATATGTACTTAAATCAACAATAAATTCCTGCCATACAATATCACCGGCATCAAAAGTATAGGATAATACAGGTGTTCCAAAGTTTGCAATATCAGGACCTGCTGTGGAAACATATACATTGAATGATTCTACAGAATAATCAGGATCTTGCGGAGCTGCCCAAAATGAAAAGGATGCTGCTTCACCCGGATCCATTAATACTGGAGTAATCAACCAGTCATCATTTCCGGCAGAATTATATAAACAACCAGCAGAATTCAGACCTGTATGTGATGTTGCTTCAACATCATAAATAAACCATGCTGAACCATCACCATCATTATCAATATTGCCCCAACCGTCTGGAATTTCTGTAATTCCTTCAAAGCCTTCTTCAATATCGCCACCTGCGCCAGGAGGAGCCCAATCAAGAGCTACAGATTTGTCATGAGCAGTTGCCATTAGACCAGTAGGAGCTTCCATTTCAAAATTATATTCTTCTATTTCAATATTTACTTCAAGAGTTTCAGCTGCTATTGCAATATTTTCTACATGAGGCATATATCCTGGGAATTCAGTTTTCAGTGTATATTCACCTTCCAGAACTCCACCGATCAGATAATAACCATCTTCATCAGTTACTGTGCTTAATTCTTCATTTAAACTAACAGTAACACCGGCAAGTGAGTCGCCTTTGGCAGTTACATCTGTAACAGTACCTTCAACTCCACCAACACTGTATTTATAAACATCAGCATCATTTCTTGGATTAATTGGGTATCCATTATATGGCCATACTAATCCAGCCAGATCTATTACATCACCAACTTCGAGAGAAACATCAACAAAATCAGTATAATACGTGCTAACTGAAGCTGTATCAACGCCATCAGTAACTTTAACATTAGTGCCATTAACTTCTGTTACTTCAACTTTTTTAACTCCCACAAGCACCGCTTCATAAGCTTCACCCGTAGCAGCTGAGCCAAGATCAGCAATTGGTATTTCGATTGGTAATACTTCATTGCCAGAACCCAAAACAACAATGGCTGTTACATCACCAATTTGAGTTTTACCAGAATATTCACCGGCAGTACCGGATACAATAACTTCATCTCCACGATTAAGGGTATCATTACCTGAAGCATAAACCTGGATACCGCTCCATGGCATTTCTGCATCCTGAATAAAAAAGTATGAATTACTGAATTCACCAGCAGCAGTACTAATAACACCTCTGACATTTACTACCTGTCCATCAAGGGGAGTTGCATCATCAGTTTCAGGATCTACTACAAACTGAATATCATGGATCGGTGTAATTTCCGGACCAACTTTAATATTATCAATAAATTGATAATACATATCTACAGATATATTACGGAATCCAATATAGACATCTGTTCCGGCATAAGCTGCCAGATCAACTTCGAAACCCATAGGAACAACATTATCAATTGTTGAATCCATTACAGCTGTTGTCCATGTAGAAACATCATTTCCGGTTTCAACATAAACTTCAAAACTTTCAGGAAATCCCGCATTATATACAAACGATTCAAACTGGAGTAAATCTCCGGCATTGATATGTAATTTAGGAGTAATAAGATAATCATCATTACCTGCTGTTGCATAACCAATTCCGGCAAATGCATCAAAACCGTCAAATGTCAGCCATCCCCAGGTAATTCCATCTTCATTTGCATCAACTACACTACATGAAAAATTAATATTAAAATCTTCTTCATAATAAGAGATTGGATCATATCCTCCACCATACATCCAGAGAGTATCAGGATTAGTTTCACTGTCGGAAATAACTTCAATGTATTCTTCATATCCCATAGCAGATAATGGACTAAATACAACAGTCATTGTGTCAGATTCACCTGGAGCAAGAATACCTTTTCCAAAATCACTTACAACAAACTCATCACTGGAAGAAATAGCAGAAGTAAGATCGAGATCAAGGCCACCAACATTGGTTACCAGGAATTCTCTTTCAACTGATTCTTCATTTGCAAGCACGTTTCCAAAAAAGAGTTCTTCAGGAGTAAATGCAACTCTTGGTCCTACGATCTCAACCGGAGGCATTAATACATCATCAACACAAATACCATAAGACCATCCGCCTGTTCCAGACTGACCAACAAATACAACATTAACAGTCTCACCGGCATAATCATCTAATGGAATGTTTACAATCTGGTATTCGTTAGTAGCATTATCTACAACCTGCCAGACCAAATCGTCACCAACATAAACATCCATACTCTGTGGAGTGTATGCTGATTCATTTCTAAAACCAAATGAAATATAATCTCCAGTTTCAACCATAATTCCCGGTGTTACAAGTGCTGAACCGGCTAAGTTACAATATGCAAACTCAGTTCCGCTAAGTGGACCACCATAAGTACTTTGAGTCCAGGCATCAGTTGCCCAACCTAATGGTGGAAACTGTTCGCCTTCAAAACTTTCAAAAACATATCCGGCTGGAATTGCATCGCCATTAACTTCAATAATAGGCCAACCTTCAGGATCATTAGTATGAAGTACTAATCCACCACCAAAACTACCTGCTTCTGTTGGAGTAAAAATTAGTTCCATTAGCCCGGTATCTCCTGGAGCAACTGTAAGCTCAGGATCACCTTTAGCAGGAAAATTATATGTGAAAATATCTTCATAGCCTGCAACAAAGACATTATTTACAACTAAGTCTCCGCCACCAGCATTGATGACATTTACATTAACAGTATCAGATTCACCAACAGAAATGGTATTAAATTTAACATCTGTTGGTTCTATAACTAATACAGGCCATGTTGGAGTTTCGCCAACTGATACATCATCAATATACCATTCATCTGCCCAGTCACCAACATATACAAAAGCAATATATACACTGGAGCCTACATAAGATGTTAAATCAATAGTTACACCGTTCCAAACATCTTCCTCAGGAAGATCAGTATAAAGAGTATCCCAATCAGCTGCTACTCCTCCAGTTGTATCTGTAGTGATCATAACATAATGTTCTTCAGCATAAGTTAAAAAGTTTTCCATTTCATAAAAAACTAATCTTGGAGCAGTTGCAGAAGATAAATCAATAGCAGGTGTTACAAGCCAGTCAGCAGATACTGAATCAACATTATCATCATTATGATAATAACAAGCGTCTCCTGAATAGCTATTATTGGTATTTTGTACCCAAGCAGCACCGGCTGTCAATTGTGTCCAATCTGTTAAAGGATCAACTTCAAAATCTTCAGAAAGATATTCTGCCCCGTCTTTAATTTTGGTGCAGCCTTTTCTAACTTCCGGAATGTACTGAGAGATAGCATTAAGTTCACTATCAGACAGTTTTTCATTGTTATAAAAACGTTCCAAAATCGGAGCAACGTCCGTTTTTGCTTCTAATGTTGGCTTTTGTTTACCAACAGATAATTCTTGCATCTTGTTAACAGTAATACTTTTCTCGGCAAAAGCGAATGAAAAGAGCATTACAAAGACAAGAAAAAAAGCTATGAATTGCTTCTTATGCATGTTTCCTCCTTAATTTAGTTTTTATCATTAATTACACTTACTATAATATAAATTAGAAAAAAAAGCGATTTTTAGAATAGAAATTATTACTATTTTGTTAGATACTATTCTTTCACTTTTCTTATCATCATTCAAAAATAATTTAACCATTAACATGATTATGTCAAGTATTTTTCTCAATTATTTTCCTGAAAAAACAAAAAATCTCGCGATAAATGATAACTCACCGCGAGATTTTGATATTTTATAGTATTTTTCTTATCATTTCAGTTGATTTCAATTTACCTTACAAGCATCATTTTTTTAATTTTGTTGTAGTTATTTGCCTTTATAGCAAAAAAGTATAATCCTGAAGAAACCTGGATGCCTTTTGAATTTGTTGCATCCCAGGTCAATGTATAATGCCCGGCCTGATAATTTTGATTGGATAATTGTCTGATCTCCTTTCCCAGCATGTCGTAGATAGTAAGATTGACAACCGTCTGTTCAGGAAGGTCAAAACTAATATTTGTGGTCGGATTAAAAGGATTCGGATAGTTCTGATATAATGCAAAACTATGGGGAACCTGAATAATCCTGGTTTCAATTTCTCCACCCTTAGGATCAGCAGCGACAACACTATTTATTTTCATCCCTTCCGGAATGTTTAAAATATTGTGTTCTCCGACAGGTAATGTTTTGCCATCCAAACTATAAAACAAAACAATAGTTTCGTTGTCTTTGGAAGAAGCAACCTGATTCAATCCACTTTTATCTGTAACTGTGATCGTTTCGGAGCCTTTTTCTATGCCGGAAAGATGAATTTCCAGACCTGCAACTTCGCCATCTGATTTATATAATACATCGTTTCCTTTTTGAATTATTTCCAGGCTGGAAGCTTGTTGAAATGTTGCTCTGGCAAGTCCCTCTCCATTTAAAATAGTATTAACCATTTTAATAATGTCCAGTACACTTATGTTGCCATCATTATCCATATCTGCACACCATGCTTCCGAAGGTGTTGGCTCATTTTCATTAAGAATAAATTTGATTGTTGATACTACATCTGTTACTTCAACAGAACCATTTTGATTCACATCACCTTTTACCAAAGCATTTCCTGCATCAAGTAATATTTCCACATCATCAATATACCATCCGTCTAAATTATCAGTAGAATTGGAAACTAATCTGAATCTCACCCAAAGTACATCATGATTTGCATAATCATTCAGAAGTAAATTTTCTGTTCGCCAGCATTGAGTACCTTCATAAGTACTGACTATTTCCCAGAATGAGCCATCTCCACTGACCTCAACAAAAGCCATGTCCCCTGCGCCCAGATCATATTTATTCCAAAATTTCAGTAATCCTTCCGAGCATTCTTCCATATTAATTGGGACTGATGATACAGCTGATACTCCGGTTGAATTAGATTCATAATTTCCATCCGGACTGTCTGTTAAACTATGAGTGGGTGAAGTATATTCTTCATTGGAAAGTCCCCATGAACCTTCCATATTCCAAAGCCCTGTTCCGCTTTCAAAATCATCATAAAATACCATAACATAAGGTTGCAGGGCAAAGTTCACACCCTCGGTAGTATTATCATTATCAATAACTACTTCACCAACTGCCTGGGAAGTATATCCCAGTTTGCTGGCTTTTACCCCAAAAGTTCCCGGATAAATATTATAAATCGTATAATTTCCGGAAGCATCGGTAGTAGCACTAAAATTAGTACCCAAAATTTCAACTGTTGCTCCTGCATCAATCTCAGTTCCTTCCAGGTCAACAATACCGGTTAAAACTCCGGTCCCTTGAATTTCCGGTGTGGACAGATATAATATTGTATTTTCAAGAAAGTTTACCCTGTTTTCTTCGGTATCAATCTTGTTAAAAGCAAAAGTATAAAAAACTATCTGAGCGCTAATATCAACATCATTGTCATCATAAACAATTATACCGGCATTACCTGAATTACCATTATTGCTATAAACAATATAAGCGTCTTCTGTTACAGTACAGGCATCTTCATCACCATAGGAATTATAATCTATACTTAATTGCCCGGGAACTGCATTTGGTATCGAGGAAATTGCATGATCAGGTAATTCCTGGTTAAGATTTCCGGCATTATCAGATTCCCATGATGCAATATGCAAAACATTAGATGCAAATTCAACATCACTACGTTTGTCATATCCAATTTCGCCACCTTCAATTAATAATTTCCCACCTTCAGAAACCCAATTCAACAGGTCATCACAATATGCTTCACTACTTAAAGGATCGGAATTTGATCCCGATGATGAGATAATAAGGTCATAATTTATCCAATCGGCAGAATTAGTTGACCCGGAAGACTCTACAACTACATAAAAACCCATATCCACTAATGCCTGGGAAATTTCATCAGCAGAAACGCCTTTTTCATCTAATTTTACTTCAGATGTTGAACTGAGCAGATTTCCGGCTGCATCAACTTCTTTGGAAATATATCTTTTCCCCGAATCATCATCAATTACAAGAATACTGCCGGTAGTAGGATCAAGAGTAAAATCAACATTCTGAGTTTCACTATTTACTAATACAATAATTGATTTAGGAATATGATGAAAAGAGGTTACTTTGAATTTATAAGTAAAATAGGGTAATTCTACACTGTATGCTCCACCACCAGTTGCATAAAAAATAACTGATGAATGAAAAATTTCTTCATCCCCTTCAATACGATAAATTTTAATTGTACCATCCAGAGGAGTTTCTGTGCCGGTTTCAGTCATTACACCTGTTACTGTTCCACTTGGAGCGTATACCATTTCCATCGACCAGTTATTAGTACCATATTCTAAAAAGTGTTCTTCAGAATAAAGTAAAAAGCCGAATTTTTCTACTTCAACCTGATAATTCCCAACTCCCAATTCTTCTTCCAATGAAAAACCACCGGCGCCATTTGTCTCAATTACAAACAAAGGCTCGACCAAATTATCTGCGGAAAATATTCTGACAGTTGCTCCGGCAATACCTTCTTCGATATCATTGACAACAACACCACTCAAGGTTCCATATACTTTTTCTACCAAAATATTTTTTTCAAAAACATTATAACCGGATTTAGCGATTGCCGCGTCAATAATTCCCTCTTCCTGGGGAATAACTGTCAGGGAATTTCCAACAATAGAAGTATCTATGCCGCATCCGGAAGCAAAAAGAGTTATTTCTTCTTCATCACAAATTGCAAGTAACAAACCTTCATAATAAGGTGTTAATTTACCATACAATGATATTTCCGCTACACTTGGAGTAATATTTGGATTAGTCAGATCGGTACCACCAGCCACTACTAATTCTTCAGTAAAAAGCAAGTAACTATCAGTAGGACGCTGCCCTGTAATCTTTAAATGTTCTCCATAAGGAGGATTAACAGAAAAAGTGACTTCACCATTACTATCGCTGGTTCCGGTTATTGTACCGGCTTCAATTCCCCAGCCATTCACTTCAATATCAACACCTTGTATAGGAGTAGAACCATCGGCTTCATAAACAGTAAGTGTCACAGAGGTTTCTTCATTAATATTCACTGTTTCCGGTGACATTTCAACTACTGATGGAACTATAACCTGGACATCTTCCACAATTGGATTTCTATTCTGGGCTGTGACAACAACCTTTGCCATTCCGGGTTGCATAAAAGGATCAAAATTTACAGTTGATGGTCCTGATGATGAAAAATATTTAACTCCATGTAATTCACCATCTTTTGAAATTGCAACATAAGAACCAGCATCTGCGGTTATTGAGATACTGGTGGCTCCAACAGTAATTATCGATGGAATATAAGCAGAATTGTTTTGTGGAATTCCCATATATGTCATATATGATGGATCTCCCATTAATTCATAAATCTCCCAGTAATATTCTTTTCTTGGAGAACTTGATTCTTCTACTGCCAGATTACCCGCCAAAATCATAGCCGCCTGAGTATTAAAGTCAAATACAAAATTAGCATCGTAAGCGCCCATTCCTGTTTCTTCATAAGATGGTGCAGCTCCGCCCTGTCCTGACTGAATTGGGTAATTACCAACTCCCCACCAGAGATCTTCATCCCAATAGGTGCTGTTTGTACCACCAATATATCCGACAGCGCCTTTGTTTTCGGCTCTTAGCCAGGCTTCTCCAAAACATTCCCCAACCTCAAATTTATTGGTTAAACAACAATTACCAACAATTGTAGCATATTTATCAGTATTATTTAAAGAATTAATATCACTAATAGTAAAACCCGGATCCGCCCAGGAAGTACTACTACCGTGAGCAGTATAGTTAACAAATGTTACGCCATCACTGACATTTTGAATAATATCCGATTCATGTTGTCCACCACCGGAAGATAGATATACATATACATCTGAAAAGTTATGCTCAACATTAAAATAATTTTCAGTTCCATAATTTATCTGTGGATATCCCCAATCAACTGAATGACTAGAATCCCATCCGGCTATCAAAACAGTTTTACCGGTAAAATCATCACTGCTAACATCCATTTTTTCCATTGCCAGGGTTTTATCAATCTGAGGTTGTAGTTCATCGGCATTCCCGGCCGAAAATCTTCCATGATACATGTCTGGAATCATATCATCTGTCACATCACAGTAGTAGAGATCGGTAATATGACTTCCGGTTGAGCCACTAAATGAAGGAACCTGCCCAACATCGCCAACAAATAAAACAAAAGACGGTGCCGGATCACTGGTTGTACCGGCATTATACAAACCATGTAAATATGATTGAATAGAACTTGTTGAATTCCCGACATTCGAATCATCTGTATAAGCTTCGATTACAGTAAATCCTTTTTCTTTTTTCCATTCTATAAAAGGCTGCAATTGGGTTTCAAACATTGGATCTGATACAATCACATATTTTACAGGATATTGAGTCAAATCATCTCCATCAGCACCGGATTTATAATTTGGCAAGGCTGACAATACACCTTCATAAAAAGGAGAATAATAATCCCGTTTTATCCTGCTTGTCTCATTAAAATCAGCATTTTCAAAAACAACATTAACTTCAATATTATTATAGATTTTTACCATTCCATTAGCTGGATTATATCTGATTGGATTAATAGTAACAAGGGCTAAACGGGTATTTCTCATTATACCACGGATGTGTACTTCTGCTATGGGAAGTTCTTCATAATTATTCCTGGTATAAAAATTTTCATCATAAACAAATGCTACCTGCTCTGGATCCTGGCTTTTTGAAAGAGAAGGCTGAGTCGGGAGAATTGCATAATCAGCACCTAACTCCAGGAGAGTCAGTTCCTGTTCATCATAGCTCACTACTTCAATTGAAAACTCAAGATTATTACCGAAAGGGATTTCAATTAATTCATTCATCACTGGTAATTTCGGTTTTCCGGTTTCCATTGTATAATGAAATCCTGGTATGCTAATTTGTGAAAAGACGCCTCTTTTCGTATTAACATTGAAAGTCTGTATCTTATTGATACCGGCATTAATTTTAATTTGTTCCGGTGAAACTGTTGTGACATTAAGTTCAGAATTTGATAGTTCAGATTCCAATACATATTCAGCTGCAAAAACAGGTAATGTAAAAGCAACAATAAGGAGAAAAATAAATAACTTTTTCATTTTTTTAGCACCATTCCTTTGTTTATTGGGTTAATAAGATTCTTTATTTGTTCCTAAAAATATTTGAATTTATGAATAACTGAAAAGACAATCCGGTTAGCCTGGAATTTTCCGTTGGAAATCCATAGTCCGTAACAGCCGGATAACGCTCATCATTGCGAGATTCTTTGAGAAAAATTTTTTCCAAAGGCTGTCCTCTTTCAAAATCATGAAAATACCCGGCTTCAACTCCCCATTTGCCTGAGATAGAAAAACCAGCCAAAAAACCGGCCCTGATACTTTTATTTTTATTTATTCCCTTCGGTATAAACATCCCTCGAAATCCGGTGTAATAGGCAAATTTTTTGAAACGTGGAAATTGTCGCACTGTATAATAAGTCATATCAAAATTTGAATTTGGAGAAAAGGAAACACCAAAATTAATAATATCTCTTATATCATCACGCTCGAAAACAATACGCGAATAATCAACTCCGGTTCCATAAAAAGGAATTCCAAGCCGTATCCCTACATCACTTTTATCAGATAAACCTTTGCGATAAACAAAAACCGGAAATACATTTTCTGCAGATAATGTAACTCCTTTACAACTTTCACCTTTGTTCAAAGGTATTGGACTGATTGTCGGATGCGAAGCACAAGCACTGAGAAGAAGAGTACAAAAGATGATTATTAATAATTTCTGCATAATCCTTTTATTTTAATTGGTATTTAAAATATACGAAACAATTGAGATAATATCCTGTACATTTATTTCAAAATCTAAATTATAATCGGCGGCACATTGTTCATATTCCTCAGGTTCAGCGGTTCCAAGAATAAAATTAATAATCTGGATAATATCACCAACATTTATATTACCATCTGCATTAACATCACCGGCAACACAAAGTTCGCCTTCAAATATTGTTGTGTCAATATCAAAAAATGTTAAATATTTATACAAAACAGAATCCTGAAAATTCTCAGGAATTCCGCCAAATTCAAAACTTACACCGAGGGTTTTGGAATTTTGGGTAACTTTTGCTATTCCATTATAATAGGAGGGTGTTTGGTTGTAGAAAAATGGATAGGCATCACCAGTTGGCTCAAGATGATCCATATAATTATTATCACCATAATAATTAAAAGCTACCCCTTGCATAAATGTAGTATCGCATCCAATTATACCATAAGTATCATTGCTTCCGTCACTCATTCCGGTAATCCCAAAATTTGGACGTAAAACATTCTCCGAAGAATTATACCAGGCATCACCACCTTCAAGATAGATCCGTCCGTTATTTGTTAAATAATTATCCAGCAAATTAGCGTCATTAGAAGACAATTCACCATTTTGATCATATACTCCCATACATAAAAATATAGCACTGTATTCACTTAAATTTGATGGCAGATTATTAGTCGAATAATCCACGTCCTGATTAAGATTTTCCAAAGAGGTTTTAAGAACATAGCCACTATTATGATTTCCATCAATATCATATACCAATATTTTCTCTACCCCAATTGGAATTTCAAAAGTCAGTAAACTATCAAAACCGGTACAAGCTAAATAAAATGAAAATTCTGCGAAATATTTATCCGGACATTGCTCAGAAATCATAACTTCGAATGAACTATTACTCTCACCAATATTACCGGGTAAAAGATCAGGAAAAACAGACTGGCCGGAAGTAACTTCCACATAGGGGTCTTCACTACTCAACACTCCATAAATATTATAAGTAGGCACAATACCAACATTATTAATTAAAATTTTAAAAGAAATACTTTCCCCTACTTCCACATCCATAGCAGTATTATTATAATATGTCAGAACCGGAGTATTTGGCAATGCTTCAAGTTCAACATCGACTATAGTTACCTGTCCCTCAGAAACTGACACATTTTCAATAGTTTGCGCCATAAAACCGACTGATTCAACTAATAATGAATAGGAACCGGCTTTACACATTCTATAATAATCTCCATTGTCGGAATCTGACATAACCTCTGAATTATCAAAATCATGCCCAATCATTGTGATTTGCGCTTCAAGGGGATTTCCATGATTATCAGTAACTATTCCACGAATTCCATATTGTACATTTTTAATATAATTTAAAAGTGCCTGTTTATTATATCCCCAATGAGCATCAAGTTGTGATTCCGGTAAAAGTTTTGTATCAGACAACTCAAAAGTAACTTCCCGACATCGTTGGAAATAATTCATATAATCCTGGCGACCACCATCAATTGAATACCAGGCATAACCATTTGTAACACCATCATCAAATCCGGTCATATAGCCGGAACTATTATCATGTACCATATCAGCATAGGCATGACAAATATCCTGATACCACAAATCGTCGGCATGTAGGTCAGACCATGTGTCCCAGGGATAATTCAAAACTTCTGCACCAGAGTGTATATTTGCGGAATGAACAAAATTATGGGCTTCTGCCAAATCCATCATGGCGATTGTTTCCGGCTGATGACTATTTCCATCCGGATGTTCGCCATCTTCAGGATCAGGAAAATTCCGATTTAAATCTACATAATTACCATTATATCTCCTGGCGCCAAAAACTGAATTATTTCCACCATAATAAGTCCCATCAGGATTTGCATTCGGATTAATCCAGATTTCAATATTATCAAGCATATCAGTTATTTCGCTGTCGGAACCATAATTTTCCAGAAGATAATTAATCAGCCGCAGCATCAGGATATATCCGACAGTTTCGTCTCCATGCATGGTTGATGTATACATAAATTCCGGTTCGTTTTCCTCCTGGTTCACGTTGTCAGATATAACAGCAAATAAAAGTTCGCGCCCATTTACAGTCGAGCCTATATCTTCTATCCTACAAAGATTTGGATAAGTTTCCGCAAATTCATACATCATCGAAACATAGACATCATAAGTAGGATAAGTGTCCCATTCTTTGGCTTTGCTAATTGATTTTGCCATTTCAGGAATATATAATGTTCCCGGATGTTGTAGTATAGTATGGTCATAGTTTAATTTTTTAAAAGCAGCCAATTCTTTTGCATTTGCATAGGCAAAAACCTGGTTGCCAATTACATTATCAATGGAAATAATTTTTGTCAGGGTAGCCAATTCACTTTTTGATTTAATATCAAATTGAAAATATACTTCCCCATCTTCTTTTTTTTCAGCCTTTCCAAACAAGATACCGGATATACTTAAAATTAAAACAAATAACATCAGTTTACTTTTCATTATTCTCCATTATTAAAATATAACAAATAAATCGAAAGAATATCTTTGATTTATTTGTTCAGTATTAATAGTATTATATATTAAGTTTTGATTTTTAATGCTTTATCAACTACTTCTCTTAACAGTTTTTGTTTAAAAGGTTTGCGTAGAAAAAATACTTCTTCGTCATCTTCCGCAAGTTTCATGGGAACCCTTTTATCAAAACCGGTAATCAGGATAACCGGTATATTCTTTTTGCTTTTTTTAATTTCCTTTAAAAATTTGATCCCATCAAGATTTGGCATTTTCACATCGGTAATTACAAGATCTACCTTGCTACTTTTAAATATTTCAAGAGCCTTGCTACCATCAGATGCACACATAACATTGTATCCATAACTATCAATAAAACTACCCAAAATCATCCTGATGTCTTTATCATCATCAGCAAGTAAAATATTTACCTGACCGGCATGTGCATCCGGCTCGTCTTTCAGCCACTCAGAACCATTTCGTTTTGATGGAGGCAAAGCACTTAAAACAGTTTTTTCAACCTCTTCATTCAATTGTTTTATCCTATCAACTGCAGTAATAATAGACCGAATGTTTTGAGTAAGATAGAAATCTTTTTTATCAATCCCTTCCCATAAGTGCTCGGCAGCTCCTAAAATAATTGCTAATTTATCATTGATTTCATGACCAAGATTAAGATTTCCACTTAAACGGTCTTCAAGTTGATGCAAATGTTTCCTTAGCTTTACAATTTCAGCCGGTACTTCAATTTCTTTACTCATGCCATATCCCTTTTTATACATTCTCTATTTTTAATAGTCAGCATTTTCAGATAAATAACTATTTAATTTTATAAAAATCTTAAAAAGAACCTTGAAACATTTCAACTGTTTCAACTTTAGTATAAAGCAATGCAAAAAGAATTTACAAAAAAAATTCCATTTTGAAAGTATTAAATTCCATTTTTTTTATTATTTTTCAATCAACATTTATTAACCATAAAATGACCGTAGGTATTTCATAATCCCGATTCTGTTTAGATATCCAAAACTTCTAAACAAAATTATTTAACTCCTGTAACCACATGAATAAAATATTTATCGGAAAATCCAATTCTAATAACTTCATATAAAAGACATTGAAATTAATCCTTGAAATTTGGTTTAATATCCTTAAATTGAATTATAGATTTAAGCAAGAACTGGTAAAATAGTCTAAATATTTTTCTCAATTGGAGTCAAAAATGGAAATCTTAGAAATATGCCTGGAAAACAAATCCCCAATTCCCGGATATATTGGAAATTTTATCCATAAACCAAATAAAATTGTGTGGCTTTCAGGCTCCCGATATCTCCCGGTAATTGAACAAGTGAATAAAACAATAAGCCAGCACTTTTCTCCTGAAATAGAAATAAGAAAATATCAGCAAGACGACATTCCGGATTTTATCAATGCTTGTGAGAAGATCATTAAGGATTTTCCCGATCATGAAATAATAATGAATGTTACAGGTGGAGAAAAACTCTACTCTTTATTAGCCGCCGAAACTTTTAAAAAGGCAGGTAAAACAGTCTCATTTTTAGATTTTGAATACTCCAGGGTTATTGACATTGCTACTGGAAAAGTCAAATCTTGTCATTATAATTTTACTGTAAATGAATATTTCAATTTATATAATTGTAAAATCGCAACAGGTAAGCGGTTTGATCCGGAAATCGGAAAAAGAAGCAAATTATCCTATTTTATAGGAAACAATATTGACCATGTTGTCCCTTTCATTGATAAAATTCAGAAAGAATGGAATCAAATGGGAAATGAAAAAAGGGATACTAAGTGGAATCTTAGTTACAACGGAATCAATCTAATAATAGAATACACATCTTCAAATTCATCAATGAACTTTACCTTTAGTAATTCCAATAAAGAAAATAAGGTAGAAATAAAAAAACAAGCAGCAGAATTTTTATTCAAAGGAGGCTGGCTAAGGGAATTGGTTTTTTTAAGAATTCACCGTTCTCAACATGACGATGCCAGGCTGGATATTAGAATTGACAGAAACTCAATCCCTAAAGATCTGAATATAGAGTCCATGTTGGATATTTCTATGATCAGGGGCGCCAACCTTTATATTTTTCAATGCTTTTCCTTTCCCATTACAAAAGAATCCTATACTGAACTAAATTTTGTTAAAGCAACTATAAACCATTTTAATGCTCGTGGAATAATATTTCTGGCTCACAGACCTCATCGTGGTTTTCTGATCCGGGCCAAAGAATCAGGAATAAATGTTATTTACGGAAAAAGAATTAGCAACTTTACAATTTAGCTGGGATAAATAGGAAAAAACATCGCATTAACAAATCCTGGTATGATTTGTTTTATTAATACATGATGGAATCGTAAAACGGTTCGAACCTGTCTTTCTGTCAAAAGCCGGACATAGTCTAAGGCAACATAGCAACAAAGAATCTCTCAATCATATTCATGCAAAAGCAATAAACGCTGCCCCAATTATAATAATTATCCCTCCGGTGATTCTTTCACGGATATTTTTTTCACCAAATATCAAAATACCATATATGATTGCAAATAGAATACTTAGCCGTTTTATCGATATCATATATGCTACATTTACCATACTAATAGCCATGAAATGACTAATTGCCATGGCTGCCATAAAAAAACCTATCCCCAATTTTCCTTTAATATGGGAAAACATATTTTGTCTGCTACCCCGGGAATGAAAAATCACAAATGGAGTAAACGCAAAAGCTAAAAGTACAAAATAAACAATTGCCATAAATATCGGCGAGGAATGTTGGATAGCAACTTTTCCCACATTTGCAGTAATCGCATAACAAAAAGAGACAATCAGCATATACAGAGAACCTCGGTTTTGAAAAATCGCAATAATCGGGGCAAATAATCCATATTTTGCTTTATCAATTTGCAAAATATAAGTTCCAATAGAGATAAAAACGATCCCGATCAGACCAATTATTGTCACACTTTCACCCAAAACAATCATAGAAATAAATATTGAAAAAATTGGAGTCAGACCCATATATGGAATTGTCAGAGACAAAGGCGCTATCTGAATAGCCCGCATATATAATATTGTAGTTATGAAATCCATGAACACACAAATTGCAATAGCAATCCAAAACATTTTATCCAATTCCGGAATTTCTATAAAAAACAACAGAGGAACTATAAAAGGTAAAGCATAAGCCTCTCTGACCCAGGCCAAAACGATAGCAGGCGTATATTTTGCTTCTTTTTTAGATAATGTATCAGCTGTTGCAAAAGCAAAACCGGAAAATAGTGTAATAAAATACCAAATCATTATTTTCTTCTTATATTAGTTCTTTATTAAAATCGATATAAAAAAAATCATTCCTCAGGATTGTAGTATTATTTTTTTTACCTGAACAAAGTCTCACATTTTAATTTCAAAATAAAAAAAAGTCGGGCTAAAAAGCCCGACAAAATAAAATATTTCTATGACAAATATTGAATTAATTAAATACTGCTGTACGTAATTGTAAAACCGTTCCCGGAGCGATTTTTCTTAAATCAGATCCCAAAACATCAGCATTATCTCTCAAAATTACAATCCAGGCATAATTATTATCGTATTCTTTCCCTGCAATTGTCCAGAGAGATTCGGTTTGTTTTACCCTATATTCGTAATAATCATATTCAAGTGGCTCTGCATTATCTTTAGGTTTTTTTAACAAAAACTCGTGATATGGATATATTAAATTAGGGTTGTCACCAATTTTTGTACGATTCCACTTATAGATCATTTTCCACATTTCATAATTATCATACTCATTTTTTGCAATTTTGGCCAGATAATCATCAGGTTTGACCATATAGAAAATATCTACACTATCACCTTCAGCAATGACTTCCAGTACTTCTTCTACCTTTTCAGATTCCTGTGTTAATTCCTGAGCACTTACTGTATCCTGTACAGATTCTGTTACTACAGTATCCTGCACCTGTTTTTCCAGAACTGGTTTTTCTGCAACTGGCTCGTCTTCCACAGCCTGCTTGCCACAACCAATCAATAAACTAATAACCATTCCAAGAACAATTACTAATCTAAATTTTTTCATTATCTAACTCCTATTTTCCATTTCAATGATATAAAGAATATTTTTAATTAATTGAAAATTGCAGAATTATTTTGAAAAAAACAAGCTAAAATTGTGGGATAAATTTTCTATTATATTTATTATAAATGTAAAATTAATCTGAAATATTTTCTTTATTTACTACCCGAAAAAAATTCAATAATTACATTGTAACAATTAAAAGGAATTATATCATATCAATATCTTTAACTTTTCCCTCATTTTTCAAATCTTTGTAATATTGAGGATATTTTTCCTTCATACATGTAGGGCAAATTCCATGTGAAAACTGGGCTTCTGAATGGTTCTGAATAAAATTTTCGACTTCATCCCAATATCCGGTATCATTTCTTACTTTTTTACAAAATGAACAAATTGGCAACAAACCGGAAAGTTTTTTAATATCGCTAAGAGCTTCTTCAAGATCTGTAATAGTTTTCTTAAGATCGATATGGGTCTTTATCCTGGCTAATAAAATAGCTGAATTAAAGGGCTTTGTAACAAAATCTGCCGCTCCGGTTTTAAATCCTAAAATAATATCCTTTATATCAGTTTTCGCAGTCAAAAAGATTATTGGAATATTCCTGGTCTCTTCATTTTTTTTTAACTTTTCACATACTTTAAAGCCATCCATCTCCGGCATCATTATATCAAGTAAAATAAGATCAGGTTTTGATTTTTCTGCTATTTTCTGGGCTTCTATACTTTTTGTAGTTGAAATAATTTGATAATTTTCATTAATTAATATATCCTTAAGTAAACTAATATTGTTAACTAAATCATCAACTAATAATATTAAAGGGCTCTTTCTTTGATTGTTTGTCAAAACTATTTCTTCGTTTTCATATTTTTATTATACTGAAACCTTGTTTTTCTCACTCTGCCTGTCTCTGATGGCAGCCAGTAAAGAACCTTTCGAGGATTGTACTTTCCCAAAAGACATCGGAGTACCCGCTCCCTTTTTGTTCCTAATATTTGTTAAAAATGAACTATGTTCTTTATATGTTCGCCGAATTATATTACTTGTTTTTTCTATAGTTGTTTCTTTTATTTCTGTATTAATTTCAGGTAGTAGTTGTTCAGGTTCTTTTAACTTATCAATAAGTGTGTTGTCAATTTTCGGTTTGGCTTCTTCCGGTTTAAGTATATTTGGTTTTTGGTCTGACATTAATATTTTTGATTCAGCTTTGATTTTTGGAATTACCGGTTTTATTTTTACCGGCTTTCTTTTTTTGACAGAAGGCTTTGGACGTGATGATAAAACCGGTTTGCGAATTACAGGTCTGACCTGTGATCCCGTCGTATAAGCCGGCTTTTTGCCGGATTTAACCTTTTCAGCCCAATTCCGTTTCTGATAAAAAATTCCATTCAAATATTGCTCTGACATAAAATTTGTTGAAATACCATTTAAATTCTCAGAACCACCTAAAAACAAATATCCATCATCAGCCAGAGATTGTTCCAATTTTCTAAAAAGTTTCACTTTATCAGCTTTAGAAAAATAAATAGCTACATTGCGACAAAAAATAATATCAAAAGTACCCAATCCCTGTAATGGATTCATCAAGTTTAGTTTTTTATAAGTTGCCAACATTCTGATATTATCTTTGATTCGCCAACTATCACCAACTTTGTTAAAATATTTCAAGAGAAGATTCTTTTTCATTCCCCGTTCAATTTCAAATTTATTATATTTACCATAACTGGCTCGGGCGATTGCTTCATCTGCTATATCTGTACCTAAAATATTAATATCATATTTATTTATATCCATCAACATTTCATACAATGTAATACCAATGCTATATACTTCCTGCCCATAAGAACAAGCCGCACTCCAAATCCGCAAGGGAGTTACTCCGTTTTTCATAACATTTTTCCGTCTATCAATTAAATCAGGAATTACTTTATTCTTTAATAAATCAAAGGGTTTTAAGTCTCTGAAAAACAAACTTTCATTTGTAGAAATTGCATCAATTATTTTCTCTTTTAGTTCTCCCGTCTTGTCAGACTTTGATTTATAATATAATTCACTGTAGGTATTGCAATGGTAAGATTCCAATAATGGTTTTAACCTGGATTCAAGTAAATAATCTTTGCTATCATCCAGGGAAATTCCTGAAATGGAATAAATATATTTTGTTAATACTTGTTGTTCTTCTTTTGATATTTTTTTCATAAAACCATTCGATTTTGTTTAAATAGTTTTTAAAATTTCATTATGAATATTTTTTAAAGGCGAAACAATATCCACAAGATCAGCATCAATCACTGCTTTTGGCATTCCATAAACCACACAGGATTCCGCATTTTGAGCAATACTGACAGCTCCGGAAGATTTTAACACTGCCATACCAATTTTCCCATCTGAACCCATTCCTGTCATAATAATAGCTGTTACCTTTGAGCCATAAACCCGTGCCACTGAACGAAAAAGATAATCTACAGCTGGTTTGCAACTATTTTCAGGAGGATCGTCTGTAATCCTGATTATTTTTTCCAATCCGGCTCCAACAGCAACTTTCATTTGTTTTCCACCAGGAGCAATATAAACTGTATCCGGTTCAACTTTTTGCCCGTTAACTCCTTCAACAACTTTTAACTTACATTTAGCATTTAAACTTTTGGCTAAGGAAGTAGTAAACATTGCCGGCATATGCTGTACAAGAAAAATCGGTACATTTAATTTCTCCGGTAATTTTGGTAACACCTCTATTAAAGCATTTGGACCACCTGTGGAAACACCGATTACAACTACCTGAGATTTCTCTGTCCTCTTCTTAATATCAAAAAAATTTTTTTGTTTATCTATACTTTTTTTGAGTCTGATATCAGATTTATCTACAACAGAGCGTCCTGTTAAAACTGATCTCAATTGTTTTCGTCGTTTGTATGCTGAAATTATTATTCTGATTTTATCCCGAAGTTGTTTTTTGTTTTCTTCCGGTGAACCAACATCTGGCTTTGGGATAAAATCAAAAGCCCCCAAACTGAGAGCCTCCATTGTGATTTCACTATCCTTTTGTGTTTTTGAACTAACCATTACACAATCAATTTCAAGATTTAAAACATTAATTTCCTGTAATAATTCCAAACCATTCATTATCGGCATTTCAACATCAAGAGTAATAAGATCAGGTTTTAAACCTTTTATCCGTGATAATGCAATCTTCCCGTTAGGAGCACGGCCAACAACCTCAACTTCCGGAATCTCTGATAAAACATCTCCGATTATTTTTCTGTAAAAAATTGTATCATCAACTACTAATACTTTTATCACAATCATTTCTCCATTATTATGACATTATTTTCAGAAATTTATATTTAATGATCATTTTGTTTCTTCGTCTAATATTTTATCAACTACCAAAATTGCTATCAAACCACTTGCGTCCTGATATACTCCATCCATATATTTAACCTGAAGTCCGTTAATATTTGACGGAGGTGCTGTAATATCTTTATGATAACAGGTAACCACATCTGCAATACGGTCTACTTTAAGTCCAATTTTTTCATCTTTCCAATTAGCAATAATTACCCGACTCTTTTGCTGATCTTCTGATTTTTTCAAACCTAGTTTTTGTCCTAAATCCAAAACTGTAACTATTTGGCCGCGTAAGTTCATAATTCCAAGGATATAGTCCTCTGACAATGGTACCGATGTTATTATCGGATCTTTATTAATTTCCTGGATATGATTTATATTTACTCCACAAATAGTGTCCCCGATGTAGAAACAACATAACTGAGATGAACCCTCATTCAATTCCTGTATTTTTTTATCACTATCTCCCATAAAATACTCCTACTTTTATTTTTGTTCACTTCATTTATGATATTTATCTTCAAACAGACCAACCATTAATTATCAATTATGAATTTTCAATT
>JAOZSR010000142.1 GCA_029939575.1 Fidelibacterota bacterium | reverse complement strand
TTGAAGATTGATGATTGATGATTGATGATTGATGATTGATGATTGATAAATGATGATTATTCAAATTTTAAAATAATTAAACCTAAATCCAATATTTTTTTGCATTGTTTGAGAATTATTGAGAATATTTGACCATAAAAGATTATATGTTTTGAGCAATTATTTGTCGTATATGAGCGTTTTTAATTAAATTTTACTTAATTTTTTTCATCTTTTTATATGAATATCAAATAAATTTTTAGGTTGAACAGGATAAAAATTTATAAATTAAAAATATTCTGGAAATAAAATCAAAACAAGTGGAAAAATTAGTATTAATAATCCTGATTAAAATTTATATTACAGCTGTTTAATTGATAAGGAGAAGGTATGAGAAAGGTTTTATTTTTATTAGTTATATTTTCTGTGTTTTCAGCAACATTTGCTAAATCAGATTGGATTCCTCTAGGGAATTATTCTGAACATAATGCAGAAACAAAAATTATTTCATCTACTCAGGATGAAACTGTTGTCAAATTTACTGTAAAAGGATATTTCTATGATTCCAAAAAGATTAATGGAAAAGAATATTCACAATTTAATATTCCGGGGCTTACTACTTTACATAAAAAAGGTGATCCGGATTTTCCAAAATTTTCAACAAGTATTATAGTTTCTGATAATGCTCGGATGGATTTTGAAATTATATCTGAAAAATGGATAGATTTTGATTATGCAGCGCCACTTCCTTCCAAAGGTGCGCTTTCAAGGGAAATTGATCCTTCTACAGTTCCATATACTTTTAACGATGTCTATACTAATAATATTGAATTTCCGAAAGCTTCCATTAATTTGAACGAACCTTATATTTTGAGAGATTTCCGTGGTTTGGCTGTTCATTTTTCGCCTTTTCAATGGCAACCGGCTGATGGAGTTATTAGAGTTTGTGAGGAGATGGTTGTTAGAGTATATGCTTCCGATGCTAATGCAACTAATCCAAAAATCAGGCAACGTAACTGGAATAAAATTTCATCAAATTATAACAATTTATACAATCAACATTTTTTAAATTATGATCTTTTAAAAGAAGGAAAATATGAGCCTTTGGCAGAAGATGGAAAACTTATTGTAATTGCTTATGATGATTTTTTAAATGATGTTGAAGAACTTGTTGACTGGAAAATTCAAAAAGGACTTACTACTGAGTTAATTCCTGTATCTGCAATTGGTTCGGGTTCCACACAGATCAAAGATTACCTGGAAAATGAATATAACAGTCCGGAGAGTTTCACCTACGTGATTTTGGTTGGAGATGCTCAGCAAATTCCAACAATTTATGCAAGTTCACCATCTGATGCTTCTTATTGTCTTTTAGAAGGAAATGATTATTATGCTGATGCTTTTATTTCCAGAATTTCCGCTCAAACATCAGCCGACGTTCAGAACCAGGTAGCAAAATTTGTTAATTATGAAAAAAATCCTGATTCCGGTGATTGGTATTCCAAAGGTATTGGAATTGCCAGTGATGAGAGTGGTGGAACCGGGGTAACAGATTATGATCGTATGGAATTACTTCGGGATATGCTTTTGGACTTTACCTATACTCAGGTTGATCAGGTTTACGATCCTGGTGCTTCAGCATCAGAAGTAACAGCCAGTATAAATGAAGGTCGATCAATTTTGAATTATATTGGACATGGCTCAGGCACATCATGGTCAACCACCGGTTTTAGTAACAGCCATGTTGGCCAATTATCCAATGGAAATAAAAATCCTTTTGTTTTAGATGTTTCATGCTCCAATGGAGCGTTTACAAGTGGTGGTGATTGTTTTGCTGAAGCCTGGTTAAAGGCTGGATCTGTAGAGTCTCCAAGTGGTGCTATTGCCATGTTTTCTGCTTCTACATCAGCATCATGGGTGCCACCATGTGTAATGCAGCACGAAGCTGTGGAATTGCTTTCAAATGGAGAACGTCAATCTATTGGTGGTCTTGCTTTTCATGGTGTATTTGCCACAATGGATGAATATCCCGGCTCCGATGGAATAGATGTTGTTGAACAATATAATATTTTTGGAGATTGTAGTATGATTATGAGAACGGCACAGTCTGCAAATTTGCTGGCCTCCCATATGCCAATTATACCAATCGGCTCAAATGAGTTTGAAGTTAATGTCAATGGTACTGCCAATGCTACAGTCGCCCTGACAAAAGATGGTGTGATTTATGGTGTCGGTAAAACCAGTGCAGGTGGACAGGTTGTTGTGCAAATGATCAATCCGGTTAATCAACCTATGGATTTGACATTGACAATTACTGCTTTTAACAAAACTCCATATATTACAACAATACAGGCAATTGCTCCTGAAGGTCCATGGTTGACTGTTGACAGTTATACAATTAATGATCTTGAAAATGGCAATGGCAACGGGCAATGGGATAACGGAGAAACTGTAAATATCAAACTTTATCTGAAGAATGTTGGAGCAGACACTGCTTTTGCACCTTATTCTGTAATGTCATCAGAAGATGAATTAATTACTGTAATTGAAAATAGTTCAAATTATTCAAATATTGATAGTGCTGGTATTGCTGAAAATATTCTTCCTTTATCAGTATCTTCTGATCTATATACGCCGAATAATCATTCGGTCAATTTTAATGTAACCCTGACAGCAAATGATAGTCTGGAATGGGAAAGTAGTTTTTCTGTTCCGATTTACGCTCCGGTAATTAATATTCAACAAACAATCCTGAATGTTGTAGGTGGAAATGGTGATGAATTATTGGATCCGGGCGAATCATCTAAGTTAATTTTTGTATTGGAAAATGTTGGTGGTTCTACAATACGAAATGTAACAGGAACAATATCTACTGAAGATAATTATCTGAGTATTCTGAATGATGCCAGTTCTTTTGGTACAATTTTTAGCGAAGGTGGCACAGTTATGAATTCGGCAGATCCATTTATTATAAAAGCCGCATCTAATACTCCTGCCGGACATTCAGCCAGTCTTATGCTACATTTAACTGATGAAAATGGTTATCAGATTGAAAAGGAAATATTTGTTTTAATCGGATTTCCGGAAATAATGGTTTGGGATAAGGATGGAAATCAAAATAGTGGTGATTTAATTTATACTTTATTGACTGACAGTTTGGGAAAAACAGTCGATTATTATACTGCAAATCTACCTGCTACTGAGTTGAACAATTACAAAGCTGTTTTTATTTGTCTCGGAATTTCACCTAATGCTTATAAATTACAGGAAAGTGATGCTTCTTTACTGGTTGATTATTTAGAACAAGGTGGCAATATTTATATGGAAGGTGGCGAAACCTGGGCCTATGATACGCCAACCTCACTTCATAATTTCTTTAATATTAATGGGACCGGAGATGGCTCTGGCGATACTGAGACAATTCAGGGACAAGACGGAAGTTACGCCCAGGGATTAAATTTTGAATATAATGGTGAAAATAATTATATGGATCGGATGAGTCCGGTCAATCCGGCAGTTTCAGTTTTTATAAATATAGACCCATCCTACACTAATACAGTAGCTTATGACGCTGAAGTTTATAAAACAATCGGGTCAAGTTTTGAAATCGGCGGGCTGGTTGATGGTGGTGATTCAAGTACAAAAGTATTTCTTTTAGAAAAAATGCTTCAATTCTTCAATATTGGCGTTACCGAAGCCTGGATTTGTGCTGATTGGATAAAAGGTGATCCTGATAATAATCTCCAAATAAATGTCCTAGATGTTGTAAAAACAGTAACAACCATTCTTGAACCGGCAGATATTGATACTTGTCAGCAATGGGCTTGTGATATTAATGAAGATTCTACAGTCAGTGTTTTAGATATCGTGCCTTTGATCAATATTATTTTAGGTAACGATAAAAAAGGATTGGCAAAGGAAAATAATTCTATCGCAAAACAGGCAGAATTATATAGAGATGATAACAGTTTAATGGTTAATTCAGATGGTGAAATTGCTGCAATGCAGATGGTAATTTATACTGAAAATCCTGAAATGCTGGATATCAATCAATCTGATGGATTAATTGCCATGGAATTGATGAGTTCGATTGGTCAGAATTATATCAAAATAATAGCTTATAGTTTGGATGGCAGCACAATTCCCAAAGCAAGTGAACTATTTGTTATAAATGGTGACTATCAATTGGAATCTGTTATTTTGGCAAATACACTTGGAGATAAAATTGATGTTAAGGTTGAAAAGTTAGCATACAAATTTCAACTTGACCAAAACTATCCCAATCCTTTTAATCCTTCTACTGTCATTCCATTTACAATTGGAAGGGAAGGAATTGTATCTGTCAAGGTATATGACATGTTGGGTAAAGAAGTTACAACTATTGTAAATAAGAATTATAAGCCTGGTAAATATTCTGTAATCTGGGATGCAACAGGGCAACCAAGTGGTATTTATTTCTTTAAATTAATGTCTGGAAGCCGCATTCAAACCCGTAAAATGATAATGTTAAAATAATAATATCTGTAAAATTTATTAAAGCCATCAATGATTTATATTCATTGGTGGCTTTTTTTATAATGCAGACGGGACATCCAGATTTGTTTAGTTTGTGTTTTTGATATGGAGTACATCAATTATGTTGATGTGAATATTTCACTAACCTTTAAGCGAGCATTATTACAGATAATGCACTCCATAAACATTCCATAAAATTCCATAGCCGTTTTTCTATCACGATATGAACCTCTTCAAATTATTTAATTTGGAAAACTGAATTTATAGTTCTAAATTTTTTTTGTATAAAATATGGAGCATATTATGAAAAAATTATTTATTAGTATTTTATTATTACCTTTGATATTCGTAGTAAGCCAGGAAACTCAAAAGATTATTTACTTGAAATCAGGTGACCGCGTAACAGGAGAGGTAATAAAAGTTGATCCTGAAACAGGTGATACCAAAGTTAAAACTGATTTTGGAATAATTGAAATTAAAGGAACAGATATCCTAAAAGAAGTTGTAACTGTTTTTTTGAAAAAAGGGGACAAAATTAGTGGCTCTTTAATTTATGAAGATTCAGAAATTTTAAATGTTCAAACTATATTTGGAATTATTAAAATTGATAAAGAGAAGGTGAAAAAAATTGACTATGGATTGAAAAAAGATGAAGAATCGATTAAGGAAATGCAAAATAAATTCATCATTGGAGATGAAAGACAAATCGATGTGTTTTATGATCCTACCGGTTATTGTCTGGAAATGGGAACTCTGTATTTTAGTGGATTAAGTTGGGGATTTGGTATAACTGATAAATTTCAGATAACTTCCAGATGGTCAGAATACTTTATAGGAAATTTTAATATCAGACCCAAATTTCAGATTTTTAAATCCGGTGATTTAGATAATGAACAGGCTTTGGCAATTGGTTTTCATTTTCATAACCGCGCTCTTCCAAATAAATATCAATGGCTGGAAAAAACCTATATGGCTGAAGTTGGGCATTATACTGATTATTATTATGGAACATGGCAAAAAACAGGAACTCAGCCAGTATATTATGGTGCCTATGAAAGGATTGGATCAAAGATAATATCAAATAATAATGATATTAGAATTAGGGATGACGGAAATTATATTGAAAATGATTGGATTGAAATAGAAGATCCTGAAAGAAATAATTATGTTGAGTTTTTCACAGCCTATACAATTTCAAAAGCCCGCCAAAAAACCGGTGGGAGGATTTATCATACATTCGGAGCATACTTGAGTAAATTTGCTTCCTATGATAAATTATTATATAAAATTTATTATGCCGGAGCTGTTGACCTGAGTAAAAAATTAATTTTTAATTATGAAATTTTTTATGACCCCTTTTATGTTGAATGGTGGAATAGAGATGATTTTGGATTTGATTATGATGACGGTTCACTTCAGACCGAAAGACCGGAGAAACCATATTATAATAAAGTTCATTTTGATGTTGGGTTTATTTATGCTCATAACGATTGGCTAAGATTTGGTATTCATTTTCAACCCTATGTTTTTGGAATTTATATGAAATTCTGAGTATCTGGATTATGGAGTACTATGGAGTACTATGGAGTACTATGGAGTACATCAACTATGTTGATGTAAATAATTCACTAATCTTAAACTTGCATTATCACAGATAATGCACTCCATATATAACACTCCATAATAGGATTCTTCATATTTTCGATTAACGCCTTCCGAAAAACCTTCCGAAGATTGTGCCAGCCATTGCAAAAGAAAATGGGACTCTTCGTTCGT
>JAOZSR010000141.1 GCA_029939575.1 Fidelibacterota bacterium | reverse complement strand
TCAATATAGGATTGTAATTTGATATTCTCTTTCAAAGACTCGGGGTTAAAACCCCCAACCGTTTATTAGAATTTTTTGAATCGAGATAAATCTCGTGGCAATTCAAATCATTGATTAATCTAAAAAGATAAAAAAAATCTTAAAAAATCATTTATTTAAATTCCACTAACCATTAAGAATCATATAGAGTCAAAAATTTTAATGAAAATTGTTAGAAGTACTTGTGTTTTACATTTTGATTTCTCAAATTAATTTTAATGAGTGTCGTATACTTTTTTCTTTAATAAGAAATATTTCAAAAAAAGTATATGAACGGTTAAACAGGAATGGGTGGCTGAGAATTATTTTGTAAATTGATCGATGATCTCTGGAGAGTGTTTATCAAAGCCATTTATCTTAAAAACAACCCAAAACCAAATTTATACAAAAAAATATTATTTTTATGCCTGTTTTTATTTCTTGTAAATAATTCTCTGTTTAGTCAATTTTATTTTGGTAGGAATAAAGTACAATACAACCAGTTTGACTGGCAAATACTAAGCACAAAACATTTCAATATTTATTATTACAAAGAAGCCGATCAACTTGCGGAAGACGCGGCTTTTCAGGCTGAGAAATTTTTTGACATACTTGAGCAAAAATTTAATCATACAATCGACAGAAAAATCCCGTTAATTATTTACAGCAATCACATTCATTTTCAGCAAACAAACGTTTTACTGGCTTTGATTCCGGAGGGAGTCGGCGGCTTTTTTGAATTTATCAAACAGCGTGTTGTTGTGCCTTTTAATGGTAGTCTTTCAGATTTTCACAGGGTTATTAATCATGAATTGGTACATGTATTCATGCACAATAAAATTGGTGAAAAAGCCCGGGATGTAGGTTTGTTTGAAATGCCGGGTACGCCACTTTGGTTTGTAGAAGGTCTTGCAGAATTATGGTCCCAGGGTTGGAGTTCGCAGAGTGAAATGATTGTTCGTGATGCGGTTTTATACGATTACCTTTATCCTCTGGATAGTTTCGAAATGTTTTCATCGGGTTTTTTATTATACAAAGCGGGACAATCATTTCTTCGATATTATCAGGAAGTATATGGACAGGATCGACTTCGGGCAATTATGGAAGATTTTTGGAAATATGAATCTTTTGAAGAAACTGTAACGGCTGTTTCGGGTAGAAAATATAAACATATAATTTCTGACTGGAAAATTGAGTTAAAAAAGGAGTATGGCCAATCACTGGCAAGCCAGGAAATACTTTCGGAAGGAAAGGAAAAACTGACCAAACACAGAATTTCCGTCAGCCCGTGTTATTTTCTTGATAAAAACAATACAAAACATGTTTTATACTTAACCAATAAAAATGGTTATAGTGATATTTGTGATTATAATCTCAGGGAGAACAAAAAACAAATAATAGTAAAAAGCGGGCGCAAAAGTAATGTGCAATCCCTGCATTTATTGCAATCAGGAATAAGTGTTAATCAGGATGGACAACTCGCCTTTGTGACCAAATCCGGAGCTAATGATGTCATTCGGATTGTAGATATAAAAACAAAAAAAGAAATTACATCTCTTTTTCAAGAACAACTTGTGACAATCAGATCACCAAAATGGTCTCCAAAGAAAAATGAAATTATTTTTAGTGCGCAGGACAAAAGCGGGAAAATGGATATTTTCCTGTGGAATATTAATCAATCTACTTCAATTCGGCTAACAAAGGATTTTTTCTCTGATCAGGAGCCTTGCTTTAGTCCGGATGGTAAAAAAATTGTTTTTTCTTCAGACCGTGGAAAAAACCTTGTTAATGAAAAATTCAACCTGTTTTTAATGGATCTGGAAAGCAAAAAAATATATACAATTTTAGAGGACAATTTTTTAAATATCAAGCCCTTTTGGTCACTCACAAACCAGGATAAAATATATTTTGTTTCTGATAGATCCGGCACTCCCAATGTTTATTATATATCACTTCTTGATCAGGATAAAATTGAATCAACTTCACTTAATTTGTCTCAGGTTACAAACCTGCATAACGGCATAGAGGATATTTTTCCCCGAGAAAATGATTCACTTATAGTTTCTGCGTTTAATGCCTATAGTTTTGGTTTGTATAATATTAAAACCAGGCCAAAAAAACTAAGCCTGTCTAAAAAACTGCAAATATCCAAAACACCCAGCCTGCTCTGCCAGACCGGAAAAATTTCCAGACATAAAACGGAGAACATCAAAGCGCCATATAAAATTAAATATACTTTTGATTTTGCTCAGACAATGGTCTCTTATGACCCCATTTTTGGCAGTCTTGGTGGTGCACAATTAGGAATATCAGATATTCTCGGAAATCGTTATTTTCATTTTCTGGTTGCCAATACTGCCAGCATGAGGTCTGAAATCATGGATCGGTTTAACCTGGCTTCAACTTTTGTTGATTTGACCTCAAGAACAAATAAGTCTATTGGAATTTTTCGTTTTGCCAATGATTATTACAATTATTTTCAGGGATTCTATTATGAAAGAGCAACCGGGATTCGTTCTGCTATTAATTATCCTATTGATGCTTTTCGTCGTCTGGAATTTAGCATGACGTGCTGGTATTCAGAAAAAAACTGGTATTCGGATTATTGGAAGCGGTCCTATCTGACATCAAACTATTTTTCCTATGTCCATGATAATTGTATTTGGAATTATTGCGGGCCGGTTGACGGCTGGAGACTGCGCATTACAATGGGACCGACTTATGATTTTAAACGGGCAAAATACCATAATTTCACCGGTCTGTTGGATTTTCGTACATATTTCCGATATTTTGGCAAATTTACCTGGGCACACAGATCCTTTGGCTGGATAAATAAAGGCGAAGATATTCGGGGCAGATATATTGGTGGAAGTTGGGGAATGCGCGGATACAGGTTAATGCAATTATATGGTAATTCGGTTCTGATGTTCAATAATGAATTAAGATTTCAGGTTGCCAGAAAACTTTTTTTACAATTTAAAAACAATTCTTTTGGGCTGGCACCAATAAACGGGGCATTTTTTATAGATGTTGGAAACGCCTGGAAAGATGAATATACGGGAATGTTGGGAAGTTTTGGATTCGGGCTTAGGGGCGTTGTTTTGGGAGGTTTTGTACTTCGTCTGGATTTTGGGAAAAAGACAGATTTTCACTCCATACAAAAAGGAATATTTACTCAATTTTTCTTTGGGTGGGATTATTAATATGGTAAAAAGAAACATTTCAAATATTATTTTAATTTTATCTTGTTTCGTTGGCCTGAATAATTGTTCTTCAAGGTTGCCGGAAATCACAATGCAACAAACAGACTTACATCATTTATCATTTAAGAATCAACAGAAACCGGATTGGGTTTTGAAATTAAAAAGCCCTTGTCGTGACCTTAGGGTTGTGGATAACAATTCAGTTTTAAGTTCTTCTTTTAGAGGGGATTTGTCAATTATTAACCTTACATCCGGCAAATACAAAAAACCAATTTTCCAGGCCGGACGCTCAGTGGCTGAGATCCTGCTACTTGATAAACCAAATAATAAAATATTCTTAAGTTTTCCACGAGACCGGCATGTTATTGAATATGATTTTATTAAAAGAGAAAAAACCTGGAAGCGCAAGATAATTGGCCTGGAAAAAGAGATGGTCTGTCTCGATGATACTCTTTTTGCCCACAGAGATCATGATGAAATACTTAAAATCAACAAAAAAAACGGAGATATTTTATTTCAAAAAAAACTGAACTATACCATTTCTGCCGGACTATTTCTATATAATAACAAAATCTGGGTGTTTACTGAATCCGGAGATCTCATCGCCTATAACAGGAATATTCAGAAAACAGGAACTTTCAGATCTGATTTAAATATCTACCCAAATGTAATTTTTGAAAAAGGAAAATTTTGCTGCTCTGATTCCAAAGGTCTTGTATCGGTTTTTGATCTGGCAAAAGAAGAAATTATTTTCAAAAAAGAGTTTAAAAGCAAAATATTTGCACCGCCATGTTTAACCGGAAATGTTTTGATTGTTGGTTTTGCCGATGGAAAAGTGATTGCTGTAAATATTGTTTCCGGTCAGCAATTATGGGAATACCAGGGAATTGGATTGATTAATCTGCCAATAATTTCACAGGGGAAGAACGTTTTTGTTCCCTTTACAAGAGGTGAAATTTTAATTTTAGACAAACTGACCGGAGAAAAGACAAGTGTTTTTCAAACAGAAAAAGCACTGAAACATTATTTATTATCACCGTCAGGATTGGTGGCTGTTAACGACAGGCGGAAAATGTTTTTCTGGAGTAGCCAAAAATGAAAAAATTCTTTTTAATTGTTATAATAATAAGCAGTATTTTATTTGGACAAATTCCCCGAGATACTTTATCCGAACAATTACAGGATTCCTTAAAATTTGGCGATATTAACCCAGAATTTGTTCCGGATAAAGAGGTGTTGAAAATATCTATTGCACCGGAACACAAACTCAAGTCCGATCCCAATCGGGGAGTCGGTATTTGTATCATGGTGATCTCGGGCGGATTATCGTGGTATTATCATCAGGAAGCAGACAAGGCCTATGAAAAATATATGACTATGGGAAATTTTGAAGAAATGAATCGTTTATATGACGATGCCCAAAAGTATGATAAATATTCGGGCTGGTTATATATTGGAATGGAAGTGGGTTTTTTGGTGACTGTTTTTTCATTCCTGAAATAGTATTAGGAAACGGGCTAATTATTAATGGTTAATTGTTAATGATTAATGGACTGGAATGTTTTGAAAAATTCGCTCAAAGGATGAAAAGATGAAAGGAAATTTGACATTGGATATTCAGAAATTAAAATCAACCGGTTCCTGCTTGGGCAAAATGGAGATTAATGATTACAAAGTATTATAGAAAAAGTTTCAGGATTGTTCATAAGTCCGGCAGGCAGAATAAAGCCAATTCCTTTGTTATTGGTTTTAAAGTCTGCTTAATTGTAATGCTTATTGGGATTTTGCTCATAAAATGTTCTGATCGCAAGCGTCTGAATCCTTTTGATCCGGGTAATCCAAATTCCAAAGGTGCTGTAACCGGTTTTAGAATTTACTCTAACAGGGATTCAGTGTTTTTAAAATGGAATCCAATGGAAGTAAACAGCCTGACGGGATATTACATTTATAAGAATATAAACAATGGTTTTTTGGTTTTTTATGATTCTGTATCCGCCAATGAGACCCAATATCTTGATCTGAATATTTTCTATCATTATCGCTATAAATATTCCATTCAGGCTAATACATATTCTGATCAATCTGCTCTTTGTGATACATTATCAATAATTCCGGGATACTATAATTTCATTATCAATGATTTTAATAATTTTCAGATTCTTAAAATCACGAATGATTGTTCCCATGTTATTCAGGCTACTCAATTTACATCTCCAATTGCTTTGGAAAAAACACGGGATAACAGTTATGTGTTGGCTATCGATCTCTGGGAAAGATTAATCAAAGTATATAATATGAACCTGGTGCCACAAGCATCTTTCAGTATCGGGGAGCAACCAATTAATTTTGTAATTGATGAAAATAACAGGATTTATGTTTTATATCGGCACGTGAATTATCTTGGTGTTTATTCACTTAACGGAGATTCTGAGAATCCGATTGAAATTGATTTTGGGGTTACATTTCGTACTGAAATAGCCTATGATGTGTTCCGGAAAAATATCTGGTTTTCCGATCCGATTCAGGATACTGTTAGATCGGTGAATATTACAAACGGATCTGTGAATTATTATGACACTTTTTATAATCCCGGGAAAATCTATGCTGATCCAGTGAGGGGCGGTGTCTGGATTTGTTCCGACTCCGGTATTGTGAGAATTAGCAATACCGGAAATAGCGGATCCTATAAAGAAAATTTCTATATTTCAGATATTAGTATTAATCCCGATAATGGAGATTGCTATTATTCCGGCTATGATTATGAAAATGAAAAGTGGGTAATTGGAAAAATTATTATCAATGGCGAGATTCAGGACGAAATACTCACTGAAGCCTATTCGAATGTTTATTTTATCCAGGTTGTGCCGGGAATTGATGATGCCGGCCTTATGATCCTGCAGCAATCACCGGTTCGGCAAATTATCCGCCTCGACCCGAACGGCGAACAAATAGGGCAAATGAAATTTAATAATAGTGTAATTGATGTGGTTTTGGATTAGTGTTAAAAAGACACCTTCATGGGTGAGTGTCCAAACGCTCCTGCTGATTAAAAAATAATGGCTCTTTGTGATTTAT
>JAOZSR010000062.1 GCA_029939575.1 Fidelibacterota bacterium | reverse complement strand
TTCAATCAATAACTTTTCAGCGTGATATTTTTGTTTTGGAATGTGAACTTAACCCGAGACTTACAGTAAAAAATCTTCCTTTGCGGCTTTGCGACTTTGCGGTAAAAAATCTTTCTTCCTGACTTTACAGTAAAAAAAACTATTTTTCAATCTGAATAATCAATTTATTGATCCAGATTTTACTTTCATGTATAAATTTGTTAATCTCGGTATTGGTTGAGCCTGATTGAGACATACTGACCGCTATTGTAGCAAGAGGAATTGGAATATATTTATTTTCAATTTTTTTATAAAACTGGTCAAGCCCCTGGATCATAGCCTTATTACCTGACGGTTCCAGTTGATCTTCAAACAATTTTTTTTCAAGATTTGGGTCAATATCAAAACTTTTGAGTTTATAAAAGAATTTCGAATCAAACATACCACACAAGTATGATGATTTTATCCAATGAATATATTCCGGATTTGCCCGACATATTTCGTCAATTTTTTGCCAATCATAGCCATCCCAAAACAGTTTCTTTTCCTGAGCAAATCCCATTACTCCAAATAGAAATACAAAGAAAATCACACTAATCTTCAGATAATATTTCATTCAAAACTCCTGTTGGAAAATTAGTATTACCATCAAGTTTTTTTACAATTAATTTACTAAAAATTTTATATAATTGATTCAAATCAGGATCAGATTCCAGGATCTGCAAATGCTTTTCTATTGTTTTGTAATCTCCTCTTGAAGCCGGTCCGGTAATAGCATCAGGAAAATCCATTTCCCAGCCATTTTTTACAGCCTGTTTGGAAAGATTATGCAGTATCTTCCGACCATTTTCCTCATTAATGCCATGATTTGTATACAGGTCCCGTACACTTGAAATCAAAGTGGTAGAAAAATTATTTAACATTACAGCGGAAAGATGAATTATTTGTTTTTCCCTTTTTGTGAACGGAATAGCTGTACCACTGATACTCTTAACAAGTTTTAGCAGTTTGCTTTGTATTTCTCCCTCGCAGGTAAAGATAGCATGATTTAAATTTTTGATTCCATATTCAATACTCGGAATACTGATAACGGGGTGCAAAGAACCGGTTTTCATTCCAAGTTGTTGTAATTCACAAAGTGTATCACTTGCCAAAAACCCGGAATTATGAAAAACTTCAGTTCCCCGATTCAGACATTTGGCTTTTGCAATATTTCCGGAAACTTCTTCAATAGCATCATCATTTACCGAAATAATTACAAAATCACATTCAATTTTATTTTGCGGAATTTGAGTAGAAGAATCTTCAAAAGGGACATGAGATGTAGCTTTTTTTAATCCCGTCATTGAGCGATTATAAATAAACACCGGCTTATACCCTGCTTTAACTAACTGAAATGCAAGTGAAACTCCAATTCGGCTGGCACCGAAAAGACAAAAGCTATTTTTATCAGGAATACTCAAATCTATTCATAAACTCCGGCAGATACATAACCCACAACCTGAGATTTAGAACCGGCAGTATCGCCGGAATTTCTATAGTCAAATGCTTTGCATTTAGCATTTCCGCATAATTTTGCATATTCCATTAATAGCAAAATAGGACCAATTCCACAAGCCTCTGCAGATCGTGTTTGAAATCCATTTCTCAGTTCTTCTAAATCATATTTCTCCAAGATGGAGATAAATTGCTTATCTTTGGTTGTGGCAATTTTATAGGGATGATAATGAGAAAGGTCGGAACTGGCAATAAGAATGAAATCTTCTTTTTCTCTAATTTTTTTTAATACTTTAGCCAGATCAATAATTTCTTCAATAGAAGACTCACCAATAATCATGGGAATCAGATCAAAACCCTCCTGAAAAATGGTCTGTAAAAATGGTAGTTGTACTTCCAGAGAATGCTCCTCTCTATGACCGGCAAGTCCTTGAAAAACCGACTTAGATTCTTCTGCGATGATATTACAGATTTTATGATTAATTGGCACATCCCCCAAAGGAGTAGAATAAGCAATCCCGGGGAAAATTGAAATACCACATAAATATTCACGATGACTTGGCGCGATAATTATAACATTTTTTGAATAATGTTGTTTCAATAATTTAAATCCGGTAGCTGCAACAGGACCGGAATATTGATATCCTGCATGAGGAGAGATGATACCAAATAATTTTTCCATTTTAATATCAATCTGTGGAGCTTTTGATATATAATTTTGAATATCATTTTCCAAAATTTCCTTATCTCCGGGGTAAAACATATCTGCCACAACAGCTTTACGAATATTTTGTTTTAAATTTTCCATTTTTTCACCATTTTTTTTAAGGTATGGGTTTACATACTCAAAACCAAGCTTTTTTTCGTGCAATAATATTGGTGTAATTCTATGTAGGGTAATTTTCCTTCTTGTTCATTTTTCATAAATCTAAAAAAACAATTATATATTATTATATGCTGAATTTAGTTTGACTTGCTGTAAGTTGATTAAACCAACACATCACTCAATAATCTCATATTCAATTTTATCACTAAATTTATTTTTTAATCGACTCCAAATATTTTTATGGCACGAAAATTCCAATAGAATATTGTTCCCTTCGTAATTTTCAGTCAAAATAATTGCCTGATTCCTTAGTTCTGCAATAATTTTTACAGATTGTAAAGGTAAATTCATTTTAACATGTACTTCGTGGGATTTAATCTTATCTAATATACTTTTATTTAATTCAGAAAGTCTCAGTTTATTTTTGGCTGATAGAAAAATACTGTCGGGGTATTTGGATTGAGCATGTTTTAACATTACATCATCCATTGTATCAATTTTGTTAAATACAATAATTGAATCTGTGTCAGATATATTCATTTCTTTCAAAACTTCATCAACTGTTTCCAATTGATGAAAACAATGTGGCGATCCGATATCAGCAACTTTGATAATCAGGTCCGCTTCTTTAACCTCATTTAAAGTACTTTGAAAAGATGCAACCAGATCATGAGGCAATTTTCTAATAAATCCGACAGTATCACTTAATAAAACCAGGTGATTTTTATCGAGAAAAAATTTTCTAACAGTTGTATCCAAAGTGGCAAAAAGTTTGTTTTGTACCAGTACATCAGCCTCTGTTAATGCATTCATTAATGTTGATTTTCCTGCATTGGTATATCCTATTAAGGCAACTTTAAATATATTATCCCGCCTTTTACTTTGGGTTATCCGTTCTTTTTCAATAATCCTTAGATCTTTCTTCAATTTTAATATCTTGGTACGCACAATACGACGATCTACCTCAATCTGCGTCTCTCCCATTCCACCTCGTATTCCTATCCCTCCTGTTTGACGTTCAAGATGAGTCCAGAGCCTTTTCAACCTTGGAAGCATATATTCCAGTCTGGCTAATTCGACCTGAGTTTTTGCTTCCCTTGACCTGGCGTGATCAGCAAAAATATCCAGAATAACACGGCTTCGATCAAAAATTTCTATATCAAGACGTTTATTCAGAGTTGCAGTTTGAGAGGCAGAAAGGTCATCATCAAAAATTACGGCATGAATATCAAGAGGCTCGATTAATTTTTCAATTTCCTCTACTTTACCTTTTCCAATAAATGTTCCGGAATCAATTTTTTTCCTGGTTACAATTAATTTTTCTACTACTTTTTTACCAAGAGTCGTTACTAATAATGCCAATTCATCAAGATGCTCTTCTATATCATCTTTATCAATTAATGGTGTTACAACTCCAATTAATAATACTCGTTCTATCACTATTTTATGACCTTCTTTTTATTTATAATAGTTATCTTTCTGTTTATTCTTCCAATAAATGTTTCGACCCCGGCAAAAATTAAAACAATGAACAGAAATATTATATTCAAATCTTTATTGCTGGATAAATTTAAATCCTGCCCGAAATTCTGTTTTGTGTAAACTGCAATTTTCCCCTGATAATCTTTGATTAATTTTTTATAATCTTTCTCATCTAAAAACTCACCAATCTGTTCATCCTTATTTATATTTACCACGAATTTTCTAAACAATTCTGATTTAGAATATATTTTATAAATTCCGGGTAACTGAGTATTATAAAAGTTAAAGTTATTTTGTCCGGAGTTATTTGGTAAAAATCTACGATCATCAGGAGTTAATATAGAAATGTCAGTACTGTTAATAGTTTCCAATCCTTTAAAATTTAATGTATCCAGGGTTGAGTAACTCCATTCCTGAAAAGAATTATTAGCCAGGTAGAGCAACATTCTTTGTAATAGTACGGGGAAAAATCCACTTAATTGAAAAGTCGTCCAGTTCTTACCAGGGGAAGTAGCAATTAAGAAAAAATGTCCCTGGTCGGTCATTTCAATAATAAAAGGAGTAGAATCTTCAAAATTCATTAAGACTAAATGCCTGCTATCGCATAAAAAACCTGGAATTTTATAAAACTCAGGATAATTTTTAAAATCATTAATATTCCTCCAAACGCCTTTAAAAACAGGGTGTTTTTCAAGTATATTACCCAGACTAATAAAATTATTATTCGTGGATTCTCTGGTATTTTTCCACTTTGGTAAACCAAATTCCTGCACCCAATATTTGTTATAAGTTTCAGGATCAGAGCCTGTTCCCGGCAAAAGTATAATACCACGTCCATCTTCAGTGAATTTTTTCACTAAATTACTAATCCCTGTTGGTAATCTGTCAATATCAGAAAAAATTATTTCATCATAATTATAAAGATTTTCCATCGCCATAAGAGCCGGGCTAATGTATTTAATTTTGAATAACGAAGAGGAAAAAGTATTCAATGCTTTTAGCAGGAACTTATCATTTTCATGATCTCGTCCAACTATTAATACATTAATTTGTTTTGGAATATTTATCACAAAATAGCGGTTATTATCAAAAATCAGGTTATCATTTCTGATATTGATCTTTCCCGATAAATTACCGGCTTTAATTGGTACAAATTCAAAAGATACTGATTTTTCCCCGTAAGCCGGAATTTTTAGCAAAATCTGGGATGCTCTTTCATTTTCCAAATATAATGAAACCGGAATTTCGACCTCTTCTTTACCCCAATTTACCAGAGTGGATGTCAGGTTAACTATTTTCCCCGGTTCAATGATCTGGTCAACAATTTTTAAATCCTTTATAGCAACATTATTTATATTCTCTTTGATTGGAAAAAGCACAACTCTGGTTCCAGTAGTATTGAATAATTTATTAACCTGGGAATTATTAGTGGAATTTACCCAGTTACTTTTCTGAAAATCACTGAAAATCCAAATATTTGCAGAAGCCTCCTCCTTCTCTATAATATCTTTATGAATATTTAAAAGAGCTTTGTTGATATTACTAATAGAAGGTAATACTTCATATTTTTTTAGTATTTCAAAAAGTTCATTTTTCCTTTCAATAAATCCAAAGGTCACAATTTTTCCAGGCTTAACTGCCTCAACAATTTTTAGATTAAAGGGATATTCAATCTCTTTTTCCAATCCGGAAATATTTTTGATACATTCTTCAAAATAAGTCTCACCTTGATTTTGAATTGACATAGAAGAAGAGTTGTCCAAAACTAAATAAAGTGTTTTACCTTTTGCAATATAAACTCCGGGAGATTTGCTGGTTTTTACTGGTCTTGCAAACACTAGAATTAAAATTAATAGCAATAATGTCCGTACAATGAGTAAGATAATCTGCCGAATTTTTAATTTCCGAATTACATCATGTTCAAGCTTTATTAAAAATCTCAGAGTACTAAATTCTACAGTTTTATACTTTTGTTTTCCTAACAGATGAATAATGAGGGGAATACTTATAAGAGGTAATAAATATAAAAAGCCGGGATTTAAAAAATTCATAAAAAAATTTCTATCTGATTAAATTTTTATAATAGATTAAAAAAAAAGTACATAACAAATCCTGAAACAATAGGAATTGTAAGATTATCTTCAATTTTTTTTATTGCAAATACTTCCGTAAAAGTTGCTGACAGAGCACCAATAATTTTGATATAAAATGGAATGCCAGGAACCCAAAAAGTCGCTATGATTGCAAAAACAAAAAACGCTATACTTCCTTCCAAAGTTTTATTGCCAATAGTTTTGATACGTCCAATTAATGAGCCAACAAGACAAGCAGAAGAATCACCAAAAGTTAAAAACAGAAGCGAGATTACAGCAATATTTTTGGGAAAAACAATGATAACAAACAAAGAACTTATATAAAGGAATGTCGCACCTGTAATAAATTTTTCCTCATAGGAACGGGTCAACCACCCAAATATTTTCCAATATAACTTCTTACATCTCGGACCGAATAATCTCAACATTTCAGCGATGAGCATAAGGGCTGTACAAAAAGCAATAATGATGATTGCAGTTTTTTTAGTAGCATAAAAATAATAAATAAGAGGAATTAGTGATGATAAATAATGAATTAATTTTCGGACTATTTCACTATTCTTTTTCTGATTGATCATATATATAATAATCCTGACAATTCTCTAAAAGCCTGTCCCGGGTCTCTGTTCTTGAATATTGACGAACCAGCCACATATAAATCCGCCCCAGAGTTTACAGCTTCGTAAATAGTATTAATCCTAACTCCGCCGTCAATTTCAAGTAGAAAACCATTTTGCTCTGAAATTGGTTTTACAAGTTCGACTTTATTCAAAGCGTCTTTCATCATTTTTTGTCCACCAAATCCAGGTACCACTGTCATAATCAATAACTGATCTAATAAAGGGAGCATTGATTTAATTTCGACAATTGTTGTACCGGGATTTATCACCATTCCGGCCTTTAATCCAAGATTCTTTATTGAACTCAGGTCTGTCTCTATATCCAGACTGGATTCCCAATGTACAAGAATTGTATCACTACCGGCATCAGCAAAACTTTTGATATATTTTTCCGGATTGTCAATCATCAAATGGGTTTCAAGGTGTAAATTTGTAATTTTTCTAATTGCTTCAACAACAAAAGGTCCAAAACTAATATTCGGTACAAAATGACCATCCATAATATCCAGGTGTAATCTTTTTGCACCCTGTTCTTCTACAGCTTCAATTTCTTTTTTAAGATTCAAAAAATCTGCTGCAAGTAATGATGGTACTATTTCTGGCATTTAATTCCCTTCCATTTCAATTGTTGTGACATCAAGATTAATTGCCTGAATTGTTTCAAACAATTTACCGGCTTTTGGTTCCTGACCAATCACAGTAAAGGGGGTTAAATCATTGTTGGGAAAATGTCTTATTGTTCCCACTTTGAAACCACTTTTCCTGATATCGCGTTTTGCGATTTCCAAATTTTTACCGAATAAATCAGGTACTTTATATTTTTTTTCAGGAGGCCCGTAACTAACATATAATTCTATTAATGAATTTGTAGATACTCGTTCTCCAGGTAAGAGAGATTGCCCGGTAATTACATCTTTTGGTTTATCCCATGAATATTCATAATGGATTGTGTCTAGTACCAGCCCTCGCCTTTCAACTTCCAATCTGGCTGCCTTATACACTTTTCCAACCAAATTTGGCATATCAAAATAGCTTTCACCCTTAGAGACAACCAGACGGACAACCCGACCATTTTTCACCTTTGTTCCAGGTTTTGGAAACTGCTCAATTACAGTATTTAGCGGAATATTTAAATTTTGCACCGAATCTACGACTTCAACCAAATAGCCTTCATTATTTAAAATTTTTTCCGCTTCTAAAGAAATCATATTCCGCACATCAATTAGTTCATACTCTTTTCCATGCTGAACATATAAAGGCATAACAATTTTGTCCATCACAAAATAAAACAGTACTGTAAACAATAAAAAAACAACAGAAAATCTAAACCAATTTCTTAATGTAGTAAACATCAATTATCTCTCTATAGTATTATTTTCAATTAAACTTATCCCCTGACAAGCCTGGCTGCAAAACTTCCGGTTATATTATGTTTCTGAGGAAAAATTTGTACAAATCCTTCATTATTGCAATATTGTGAGTCAACAAAATCTCTGGCATTCTGAATATAAAAATCTTTATGTTTTTTTAAAAACCTTATAATTCTTTTATGATTTTCTTCCGGTTCAATTGAACAGGTACTATAAACTATTACTCCGCCTTTTTTAACATATTTAGCAACATTTTCCAAAATTTTATACTGTAGTTTACACAAATCGATCAGATCATCAGCACTACGATTCCACCTCATATCTGCACGTTTTGTAAAAACCCCGGTTCCGGAACATGGAACATCAACTAATATTTTATCTGAATCAGGAAGTTTATCTACTGAAGCGTCTAATGTACTGTAATTTACATCATCTATCCCCAACCGAGAAAATTCGTATTGAATCAATTTAATTTTTTCTTCTGAAATATCATTGGCTATCAAGTTTCCGGACTGTCCTGTTATTTGGGCAATTAAAGTTGTTTTCCCTCCGGGAGCTGCACAGAGATCAATAATTTTCTCATCCTTTTGAGGTGATAATAAAATGACTGCAAGAACCTGGCTCAAATCCTGAACAGAAAAATATCCCTGTTGAAAAAGATCACTTTTTAGCAACTTTCCAGGTGAGCCAACAGAAAAAAGGATATTTTTATCAATTTTAGTTATTTTGGGATTTTCACCAAGAATAGTAATTTGCTCCAGTAACTTTTCCCATGAGATTTTCACAGGATTATACCGGAAAAAAATATCCTGATAACTGTTGTTAAAATCCAGAATTTTTTTTGTGTCATCAAATCCAAAATTTTCTACCCAGCGCTTGACAAGCCATTCGGGGTGAGAATACCTGGTCGCTATATTCAAATGAGGCTCAAATCTATTTAGTCTATCTTCCATTGCTTTTGAATCAGGCAAATTTCTAAGTACACCATTAACAAAAGGTACTGCTTTCAAAAGATTTAATTCTTTCACGGCTTCAACTGTTTCATAAATAAAGGCATGATCAGGTGTTTTCAAAATTTTTGCCTGGTACACTCCAACTCTCAGAAGATTGAGTACCGGAACATCTAATTTTTTTATATTTCTTTTACATGAAATTTTAATAACAAAATCTAAATACTTTTTATATTGAATTACTCCATTTACAAAATTATAAATTAGATTTTCATCTCTTTGAGAGAAACCGGAATTATCCAGAAAGGCCCTAACCTCTTTTTCATAATTAAAATAATTTTTATGAATTGATGTTAATATTTTTGCTGCTGCTGCACGAGTTTTCATATAACGAACCTATCTCCGATTTTCCCCTGAAAACCTTTCAAAAAATCGACAATTTTCATAGTTTTTTTACCCTCAGATTGTATTAATAAAGGTAAAAAAATGCCTTTTCCTGTTTGAATACCAATTTTAACTTTATCTAGTATTACAATTGTACCTGCTGAATTTTGTGTATCGGTATCCAAAATCTCAGCCTGGAAAAATTTAATTCTTTTATTATTAAATTTTGAAACCGCAGCCGGCCAGGGAGATAGCCCATGCACGAGGTTTTTAATTGATATTGCATCATTATTCCAATTGATTTTCCCTAATTCCGGAAAAATTTTAGGCGCTTTAGTTGCTTTTTCATTATTTTGAATAAGTGGTTTGATGTTTTGATTTTCAAGATCATCAAGCACTTTAACAAGAGCAGGCGCACCTATTTCAGAAAGTTTGTCATGAATTGTACCGGCAATATCATCTTCGCCTATTTCGATCTTCTGTTGAAATAAAATATCTCCGGTGTCAACTTTGGGTTTGATTTGAAAAATTGTGTTTCCGGTTTCCTTTTCACCATTAATAATAGCCCAGTTTATTGGGGCGGCACCCCGATATTTCGGAAGTAATGAGGCATGTAGATTTATTGCTCCGAATTTTGGAATATTAATTAATTCACGAGGCAAAATTCTAAATGCAACAACCACAAAAATATCAGGAGAGATATCTTGCATTTGTTTTAGAAAGGATTCTGATTTCAAAGAAGCAGGTTGAAAAACCTGCAAATTATTTTCTTTGGCAAGTTTTTTAACCGGAGTTTCTCTAAGTTTTCTTCCTCGTCCCTGTCTTTTGTCTTCTCCGGTAACGACACCTAAAAGTTTATGACCTGACCTGACAATCGCCTTTAAGGCGGGGCAGGCAAAATCCGGTGTCCCCATAAAAATTATTTTCATATAGACTTTTATTTATTTTCTATTGCAATTCTTTTTAATTTAGATGCAATAAAACTTCGTTTTAAAGGACTAACCCTATCTACAAAAAGTACTCCATTAAGATGATCGATTTCATGCTGAATCACCCGTGCCGGGTAACCAACAAATTCATCTTCAATGGTTTCCCGACCCTTTGTTTCATATTGAACAGTAATTGTTTTTGACCGGATGACCTTTTCATTAATATCAGGGATGCTAAGACACCCCTCTGTGTCTATGATTTTTTCATCTGATAATTTTAAAATTTTCGGATTAATAAAAACCATCTTCTTCATTTTTTCATCATATAATGAAAAATCAACAATACAAAAATTCAGCACCTTTCCGACCTGGTTAGCAGATAAGCCAATACCATTATTTTCATACATAATATCATACATATCTTCTATTAATTGGTCAAAATCCTTGGGCAATTCCTTTAATTCAGGAAGTTTTTCCCTCAGAATATCAGCACCATATTTAAATATTTTTAATGCCATTTTATTTAGGAAACAATTTTATTACTGACTTTATTTGCAATTGCGCTTCTGGCTACATTAATTTTGATTTCTTTATTTAATCTGACTATTAAAACATCTTCTTTTTCTTTTACACCCTCAATTCTTCCATAAAGACCACCAATTGTCAAAACTTCATCGCCGGCTTTAAGTTCTTTTAACATATTTTGTTTTTCTTTTTGTTTTTTTGATTGGGGGCGAATCATCAGAAAATACATCACCAAAATAATAACTATGAAAGGTAAAAAAGCCATTACCGGATTTCCAGATCCAGCACCCGTTTGTCCACCTGCTGCATATAAAATATTAAACACATTTCCTCCTAATTATTTAAATTAACCGCTAAGTTTAATCAATCTATTCTGTAATGGCAACCTTTACTCTGTTTATTTAGCTTTGAAGCATGAATAACCAGAATTGAAGCCAGGGCAGAATTTCTGAGGCCAATAAGATCATCTGATAATTTGCTATGAGAATAAAAATGAACAATATCTTTCTCAAGTTTTTTCAGAATATAATAGGCTCTATCTAATTTTTTCTTTGTTCTTACTATTCCACAATAATTCCACATTGTCTGCCTGATAGTTAAATAATCCTGCCATAACAGATCAGGATCTACAGATTCATTTTCAGATTTCCAGGATTCAACCTTAGGAATGATAAATTTAGTATTTTTTATATTATTAAAACAATCAATTCCGGCTGATGTGCCGTAAACCAGGCATTCAGCCAGGGAACTACTTGCCAGTCTATTTGCTCCATGTAAACCTGTACAGGCAGTCTCTCCCACAGCTTTTAATCTGTTTATTGTAGTATCTCCCACCTTGTTTATAAAAATCCCACCACATTCATAATGAGCAGCCGGAACAACCGGAATTCCACTGGTAGTTATATCAATTTTCTTTTCCATACATTTTTGGTAAATCATCGGAAAACGTTCTTTTGTCCATTGAGAATTCTTATGTGAAATATCAAGGTAAACAAAATGAGAATTAGTACGACTTAGCTCTTTTATTATACTTCTGGAAACAATATCTCTTGGTGCCAGATCTCCCATCTCGTGATAATTTTTCATAAACTCGTCACCATTAATATTGCGTAAAACTCCCCCTTCACCCCGAATTGCTTCAGTAATTAAAAACCGCTCTTCATCGGCACTAAATAATGTTGTCGGATGAAATTGTGTATATTCCATATTCATTATCCTGGCACCGGCGCGATAAGCCATGGCATATCCATCGCCTCGTGCTGTTACTGGATTTGAAGTATGCAGGTAAACTCGTCCTAATCCTCCTGTTGCTAAAATTGTATATTTGGATAAAATCGGGTATACTTGTCCGGTATCCTGAAATAAAACATAAGCTCCGACACATGTACTTGGTTCATAAATATGGGTTTCTTCAACCGAATGATGAGCCAGGGTAATAAGGTCGGTGGCAGTTGCTTTATTTATAATTGTGATATTTGGATGGAGTGAAATTTTCTGATGAAAATGCTCCTGAATAGCTTTGCCGGTTTGATCTTTTACATGAGCGATGCGGGCCCTGGAATGGGCAGCTTCTTTGGTTAAAGAAATTTGATCATCATCGGTTTTATCAAAGGGCACCTGGATTTCTTTTACCAAAATTTCATCAATGAACTCCTGAACATTGGAAAAAATTTCACTAACCGCTTTTTCATTAACATATCCGGCACCGGCTTTATTAAAATCATTATAAAAGGTTTTAAAATCATCGTTGGCCGCCTTGTAAATAATTCCACCCTGGGCGTAATAGGAAGATGATTCTGTTACCTTTTCCTGGCCAGTGATAATAATTACTTTTAATCCATTTTTGGCTGCGCTCCAGGCTGCTGAAAAACCAGCCAGCCCTGCTCCAATTACTAAAACATCGACATCATCAAATTTTCTACCTGGATTCATACTATAGCTCCAACATCCTGTTTATTGATTTCATTGCATCTTTTGCAGTATTAGCATCGACAGAAATTCGGTTAATTAAATTATTATCTACCAAATTTTCCAATTGATACATCAAATGGGCAGGAGTGATCATAGACATTGTCTTACATTCCGGCGCCCAATCCTGCAGAAAAAATATTTTTTTATCATGATGCAATTTTTGAAGTCTTTCAACTAATTTTTTTTCAGTTCCAACTCCCCATATCGAATCTTTTTTACTATTATTTATAACGTCAATAATTTTTGTAGTGCTACCGGAATCATCAGATTTTCTGACAACTTCAAAATTACATTCCGGATGGGCAATAATTCGAATCTCCGGATAATCCCTGCGCAATTCATCAATCTTTTCTGCTCTAAATTCCTGGTGAACATCACAGCAACCATCCCACAAAATTATTTTTGCGTTAATTATCGCATTTTTGTCAATAGAGGTATCCTGACCTTCTTTATCCCACAATACAATTTCATCCAGGGAAACATTCATCTTGTAAGCAGTGTTTCTCCCCAGGTGCTGATCCGGAAAAAAGAAAACTTTTTCGCCTCGTTTCCAGGCCCATTTCAATGCATTTTCCGCATTTGATGAAGTACACACAATTCCATCATTTTTCCCACAAAAAGCCTTTAAGGCAAGAGATGAATTCATATATGTAATTGGAATAACTTTCTCATCTGTAATTTTTTTCAAATCAGCCCAGGCTTTTTCAATAGCCATAATATCTGCACAATCAGCAAGATAGCACCCTGCTTCAACATTAGGACAAAATACATACTGCTCTTTTGTAGTAACAGCATCAGCTGTTTCAGCCATAAAATAAACACCGCAAAAAACAATATATTTGGCTGTACTGTTGGCTGCAATTTTAGCCAGGGCAAAACTATCACCGATTTGATCGGCATGTTCAATAATTCCGTCCTCTTGATAGTGATGACCTAAAATTAAAAGATTATCACTCAATTTTTTCTTTGCGGTAATAATCCTGGAGTTAACTTCCTCCAAAGTCAATTTCTTTAAGTCATCAGGTAATTGTGAAACATTAATATTCATAACTAACTCTTTTAATTTTTCCTGTTTTTTATGTGTTTTTCCCGTCGCTCTTCACGACGTTTCGTATTTACATTCCAATGGTCTTTCTCGATAGGATAATGAGCAAAAAATTCTTTTAAAAAGTCCTGAAATGTTCCATTAATTATAGATTTCCTGGCCTTTATAGTCAATTGCAGGAAAAAATGAATATTATGTAGCGTGTTGAGACGAAGTCCGGTCATGTCTCCGATTTTGAATAAATGACGTAGATAAGCCCGTGAAAAATTTCTACAGGTATAGCAGGTACAATTTTCGTCAATTGGTGAATAATCTTTCTGATATTTTGCATTTTTCAAAATTATTCTGCCATTCCATGTATAAATCGTACCATTTCGTGCATTCCTGGTGGGTAAAACACAGTCAAACATATCTACACCACGCTCAATTCCATGGATGATGTCTTCAGGTTTTCCGACCCCCATAAGATAATGAGGTTTATTCTCCGGTAACAGGGGCACTACATAATCCAGCATTTCCCGCATTTTATTCTTAGGCTCACCAACAGCAAGTCCACCAACAGCGTATCCATCAAAATCTAAACCGGAGAGAACCTCAACGCTTTTCTGTCTTAGATCCTGGTACACACTTCCTTGCACAATCCCAAAAATAAACTGCCTGTGGCCATATTTCGGTGATAATTTTTCAAAATGTTCTTTTGATAATTTTTCCCATTCATGAGTTCGCTGCAAAGATTTCTCCGCTTGCTTATAATCACATGGATATGGAGTACATTCATCAAAAGCCATGACAATATCTGATCCCAGAGTATTTTGGATTTCCATTGAAATTTCCGGCGATAAACGGTGCAAAGAGCCATCAATATGAGATCGAAATGTAATATCCTTATCCGTAATTTTACCCAAATGAGCAAGGCTAAAAACCTGGAATCCACCACTGTCAGTTAAGATTGGCTTTTTCCAACTACTAAATTCGTGTAAACCTCCTCCACCTTCAATTACATCCAAACCAGGTCGAAGATAAAGATGATAAGTATTCCCAAGAATTATCTGGGCATTGCAATCATCTAATTCTGCAGGAGTAAGAGTTTTGACAACTCCATGAGTTCCAACAGGCATAAATATTGGAGTTTCCACTGTCCCGTGATCTGTAAAAAATTGTCCGGCTCTTGCGAGAGATTTTTCATCTTTTGCATGAATAGAAAATTTAATTCTGCCATTCTCTTTTATATCAGTATTCAAAATTTCCTCTTTATAAATATACTAAAAAATTTGTTTAAATAAATTTGTAATGGATTCAATTCCCGTTACCTGCGTTTTTAATTTTTCATTAATAGTTTTCAGACTATTAGAGGGAATGTAAATCTTTTCATATCCAAATTTGAGAGATTCTTTAATTCTTTCTTCTATAAAGGGAACTGACCTGACCTCTCCGACCAAACCAACTTCTCCTATAAACACACTTCTGGCGTCAAGTGGTGTATCATAGTAACTGGAAGCTAAACCTGCAATAATTCCCATATTTATGGCTGGTTCATCAATTTTTAATCCTCCAACAAGATTAAGAAAAATATCCTGGGTACTCAAAGGCAAACCCGCCCGTTTTTCAAGAACCGCGATTAGCATCGCCAGCCGCCTGTAATCAATTCCATTGGCGTTGCGTTGTGGATTTCCGTAAGTAGAATTTGTCACCAAACCCTGAATCTCTATTAAAAATGGCCGTGTACCTTCCATACTAACAGCAACTGAGGAACCGGCGATATGTTCCATTCTTTCGGACAAAAAATAATCTGTAGGATTAGTAACCGGTGCTAAGCCTTTTTCTTTCATTTCAAAGATTCCAACTTCATTAGTCGATCCAAATCGGTTTTTAATCGCACGCAAGATTCTGTAAAAATTCTTGTTATCGCCTTCAAGATAAAGTACCGCATCAACCAGGTGTTCCAGAATCTTGGGACCGGCAATCATCCCATCTTTGGTAATATGGCCAATAAAAATTAGTACAATATTATTTTCCTTGGCACATCTCAAAAGTTTTCCGGCGCATTCTCTTACCTGGGTCACACTTCCGGGTACATTATCTATGGTATCCGAATACACAGTCTGAATAGAATCGATAACTGCGATTGAAGGTTTATTATTATCAATATGATTTAAGATTTGCTCCAGGTTATTTTCGCAGGAAATTAAAATTCGTTCGTCATTTATCCCAAGTCGTGTTGCGCGTAACTTGATCTGTCCATCAGACTCCTCACCGGAAAAATAAAGAAAACGTTCGCCTCTTAATTCCTGAAGGATTTGTAACATAACTGTAGATTTTCCTATCCCTGGCTCTCCACCTAATAAAACCACAGAACCGGGGACAAAACCACCTCCAAGAACCCTGTCAAATTCATCAGTATCAGAGACAATTCGTTCAAAATTATTACCGGTAATCTTTGATAATGTGACAGGTTTTTTTGACTCTCTTCTAATTGAAGATTTACTTCCTGATACAACTTTTTCCTCAACCATACAATTCCATTCACCACAGTCAGGACATTTACCTGACCATTTAGGCTGAGTTGATCCGCAATTTGTACAAAAGAAAACTGTTTTAATTTTTTTAGCCATTAAATTTCATCATAATTTTTTTATACTTTTTAAAATCATACAAAAAGATACCGGTAAAAATAATTAACATGCCGATTATTTCCCTGACAGTTATTATTTCCTTTAATATAACTGCTCCGATAATTGTTGCAAAAACCGGAGTGATAAAGGTAATAAAAGACATTTTAATAACAGATATTTGTTTTAATAAAGTAAAATAAATAGAAAAAGTTACTGCTGATCCAAAAACTCCAAGATATACAATAGAGAAAATATTTTTGGTTCCCCAAACAGCAAACTGCCACTGATCCAAAAAGATTGCAAGCACACTATGAAATATTGCTGCAATTGCAAGCGATACTGCTGTTAACACGATTGGATTATAAATATCACCTTTGATTTTTGTATAAATATTTGGAAGTACTCCAAAAATGACCGCAAAGACAACTACAAAACTCCCAATAACCATTTCTCTTTTAAAAAGCAATTTTTGATCCGAGAGTATTAATATCATACCGCACATTGAAACCAGAATAGCTATAATTCTATTAATCCCCAACCTATCTTCATGAATAACAAAATGAGCGCAAATACCAGTCAGTAATGGCATACCAGACCAAATTATTGAAGTAAGGCCACTTGGAATAAATTGAGTCCCCCAATATGTACAAAAATAACTAATTGCCATGTTAAAAACACCAACCATCAAATACAACTTAACAGTCTCTTTATTAATTACAATTTTTATTTTTTTAAAGATTATAATCAAAAACAATATAGCAGAGGCAATTGCAAATCTTGTTGCAAGTCCTACCACAGGAGGAGTGCCATCCAGCCCAATTTTGATCACAGACCAGGTTGTACTCCAGATAATACAAAGTAAAATATATAGCAGATATTTATTTGATTTTAATTTAATTGACAATACATGTTTCCTAAATCATAATTCCAATAATTCAAGTTATAATTTACATTTAGTTTCATAAAAATCTAAATGATTTTTCTAATAATTATTCCATTAAAACCTGAATGTTAGCCTAAATAATCTTTGATCCTAATCATAATAAAATTCAGGAAATTCCGGAATAATTATATCATATAAAATAAAAAAAATTGTCATGCCTCATTTGAAAAGCAATTGCATTGTATTTTGTTAATCCATAAATTGTCTACTGTTAAAATACTTTATTATAAAAATGGATAGAATATATGTTAAAAAAAAATTGGGTATATCTTCATTTAATTCTCATATTAATTCTTTTACCTTATCCTGGATATTCACAATCCGGAGGATTAAGATTTACCCATTTAACGTGTAATGAAGGCCTATCTCATTCAAATATCACTGACATTATTCAGGATAAACAGGGTTTTATGTGGTTCGGTACGTTTAACGGTCTGAACCGTTATGACGGATATACATTTAAAACCTTCCGTTTCCATCCAGGTAAAGATGGTGGAATTAGTCATAATTATATTTCATCTCTGGAATCAGATCACAATGGTGATTTGTGGGTTGGTACAGGTGATGGTTTGAATTTTTTTGATCATGAAACCCATCATTTTACAATATTTCAACACGATAAAAACAATCCAAAAAGTTTAGCAGATAATCAAATCGAAGCACTACTGGAAGACCAGAAAGGACAATTATGGATTGGTACCAGAAATGCCGGATTGGAGCGATTTGATCGCGAAAAGTCTGCATTTATCCATTTCCCCGGACGACCAAATGATAAAAATACTGTTAACTCTGATTTTATCCGGGTGCTTTTTGAAGATAGAAATGGAAATGTTTGGATTGGACATTCTAATGGTGCCATTGATGTTTATGACAACGAAGCAAAGCATTTTCATAATCTCTTGCTTAATAATAAAAAACTTACAGATTCCAGAATACACACAATAACACAATCACCAGATGGTGACATTTGGGTTGGTACCCAGGGAGATGGACTGTATCGGCTTACTCAAAATAGAGAAAAAATTAAGTTAATCACGCATTTTACAAAATCAGCAAATAACCTGAACAGTAATATTATTCTGAGCCTTCATATTGTTAATGACACAACATTATGGATTGGGACTGAGGATAATGGACTTTACCTCCTGAACCTTATAACTATGAAATTTTCCCATTATCAACATGATCCTTATGATGATTCATCATTAAGTGATAATTCAATTTGGACAATTTACAGTGACGAAACCAAAAATATCTGGCTGGGAACTTTTGCCTACGGTATCAATCTTCTCAGTAAAAGAAAATCGTCCTTTCAGCATTATCAGTATCATCACGGTGATTCCAAAAGTTTAAGTAATAATTTAGTTAATACAATTGTAGAAGATTCCCTTGGAAATTTATGGATTGGGACTGATGGTGGCGGACTCAATTATTTTGATCGGAAAAGCGGAGATTTTACAGTATATAATACCAAAAACAGTTCATTGATCAGCGATGTAATTGTAAGTTTATTTATGGATAAAAATAATCATCTTTGGATTGGAAGTTGGTCTGACGGATTATACCGATATGACAGAGAAGATGATATCTTTCTCCGATATTCGAAAGAGAAAGATGGTTTGGGAAGTAACCGGATTATGCAAATCATATCTTCCAAAAATGGTGGGTTTTGGCTTTGTAGTTTTTGGGGAGGATTAACGTATTTTAATCCGGAATTGGACGAGGCAAAGGTTTATCGTGTTGAAAACAGTGGCCTTAGTGATAATAATGTAAGAGCTGTATTAGAAGATTATGACGGAATCCTATGGATAGGTTCAGATATTGGGCTGGACAGATTTGATCCAACATCTCAGTCTTTTCAACAATTTTCTTTCAAAGCAAATAGTAAAGAAAAAATTAATAAGGGCTTTATTCACTGTATCACTCAAACATCTGATTCTATTATCTGGATAGGTACTACAAGTGGATTAAACAAACTAAATCCACATACACTTGAAATAACCCGATACACAGATACAAATGTCTTTTTAAGAAATGAAATCAAAAGTATTACAGAAGATGCTGAGGGTTTCCTTTGGATCAGTAGTAACAATGGGATAGCCCGATTCGATCCGGGAAAAATCAAAATTATAAATTATGATGTAAGTGATGGATTACAGAGTAATGAATTTAACACTAAATCTGCTTTACTGACATCAAATAACGAACTTGTGCTTGGAGGAAACCAGGGTTTTAATATTTTTAAACCGGATGATCTGAAGATTAATCCTGCTATTCCACCAGTTATAATTACAGATTTTAAACTATTTAATAAATCAGTTTCTATAGATGATAATAATGATCTTTTAGCAAAACACATTTCATCTCTGGATCATATTACTTTATCCTGGAAGCATTCTGTTTTTTCCTTTGATTTTGTATCCTTGAATTATCTTTCACCGGAAAAAAATCGCTATTCATATATAATGGAAGGCTTTGAAACCTCATGGAATAGCAGTAGTTCTTCCAGAACCGCTACTTATACAAATCTGGATCCGGGTAACTATGTATTTCGTGTAAAAGCGTCCAATAATGATGGAGTTTGGAATGAAAAAGGAACTTCCATTGGAATCTCTATCACTCCTCCTTTTTGGAAAACCTGGTGGGCTTATTGTATCGAAATTCTACTAAGTGTAGTTTTAATTTTATTAATTGCAAATTATTATTCAAGTCGCCGACGCCTCCAGAATGCTCTAAAACTGGAACACCTGGAGTTGGAAAAACTATTTGAACTTGATCAATCCAAATCTCGCTTTTTTTCCAATATTTCCCATGAATTTCATTCCCCTATGACATTGATCCTCGATCCGGTAAAAAAACTAATCTCATTAACAAAACAGGATAGTACTGTACAAAAAAGTCTGCTGTTAATTCAAAGAAATGCCCAAAGACTTCATCGCATGATTAATCAACTACGGGATTTTCAAAAAATCGAGAGTGGCGACTTTCCTCTACGACTTTCCAGGGGAGATATTTGCCTTTTTATCGGGGAAACAGTAAACGCCTTCCGGGAACATGCAATTAATCATCAGATTGACCTTGTATATTCACCGGAACAGAATAAAACAGTAACCTGGTTTGATCCGGATAAACTGGATAAAATAATATATAATCTTTTGTCCAATGCATTTAAATTTACTCCTGATGGTGGAAAAATCTCAGTAACAACTTCAATTCATAGTTTTAAAAAGAATGAAAAACAATCAGATAATCAGAATAAACCGGGAAAATCTATTGAGATAAAGATACAGGATAATGGTATTGGAATTTCTGAAGATAACATTAAAAATATTTTCCGCCCTTACTACCAAATTCATGAAAAAGAATACACATCTCTGCAAAAAACAGGAAGTGGTATTGGCCTCTCCTTTGTTCAGGAACTTGTAAAGGCTTATGGTGGACAAATTAAAGTAAATAGTGAAAAAAACAGAGGAACAGAATTTACTATAAACATTCCTCTCGATGAGAGATACCTTGAAGAAAATCAATTGGTAGGAACATTTATTCGTGGTAATCCGGAAAATATATATACTAATGTTTTGCCAGATGATCATCATTCTCATATTGTAAACTCTGAAGAAATTTCAGGAAACAGAGATGATATTCCGGTTGTTCTTCTTGTAGATGATGATAAGGAAATTCATGATTATATACGAAATTCCCTGGAAGAAAAATACAGATTTCTATGTGCTTCAAATGGCAATGATGGAATAAAAAACGCTGAATCCCATATCCCCGACCTTATTATTTCCGATGTAAAAATGCCTCAGATGAATGGAATTAAAATGTGTGATATTTTAAAAGGGGCGGAAAAGACCAGTCATATTCCTATTATTATGCTAACAGCACATGCTTCTCCCGATATAAAGATCGCAGGTTTACATAAAGGTGCTGACGCTTATTTGCAGAAACCATTTAATATTGATATCCTGGAAGCCCAGATCAACAATTTGTTACAATCCAGGAAAAAACTAAGAGAAAAATTCAGTCATAATTTTCTACTCGAACCTGATAAAATAAAAGTTGAACAAATTGATGAAAAATTCTTAAAGCGCATCATTAAGATTGTTGAAAAAAATATAGATAACTTTGATTTTAATGCAGAAATTTTTAGTAAAGAAGCTTGCATGAGCAGAATGCAACTTTATAGAAAACTTCGTAGCATCACCAATCAAACCGTCCATGAATTCATTCATAGTATCCGGTTAAAAAGGGCTGTTCAGCTTTTGGAAGATGGACAAATGACAATCACAGAAATTGCCTATGCTGTAGGATATAATGACCTTAGCTATTTTGCCCGTTGCTTTCGAAAACAGTATAGTAAGTCACCTTCTGAATTTATTTCTAAAAAATTGTGAGTTGTTTTTCGATTAAATAGTGTCTTTTGGTAGAAAGAAAATTACAATTTACAAAGCCCCGAATGGAAATAATCTTGCAGGAACCAGTAATAAGAAAAATAATAATGTTAACTAAAAATATGTGTTAATTTTAACTGCCGAAAACATTTATCATAAATTACTTCCAATTCAGTCGTTTTCTTCAATTTTTTATTTTGCCACTAAAATTTGTATAAACTCAATGGTTTATATATTTCTTTTGAAAACATAGGAATTTTATTTAAAAT
>JAOZSR010000011.1:53627-57500 GCA_029939575.1 Fidelibacterota bacterium | reverse complement strand
ACTATTTCCTTGGACGAGTAGATTGATTAACTTAAATGAATCTACAATTTGATGGATTTTGAAAAGATGTATGAAATTGTTGATACAAATTTTGAGTAGTGTGCAGAAAAGTGTATCTCTATGAATGGTACCACGAAAAATTTTGATGTTAATTAAAAATACGTTTTAATTTTAACAACCGATTTCGTAGCAATATAAACTACCATTAACAACTACTTGATTTTGTAAAAACCAGTAAAAAAATTATTCAATACTATCTAAAAACTTTTCCAATTTATAATCCGAATCTTGCACAGCATTTTTGATTTTATTAATAAACTTTCTCATTTCAGATAAATCAGTTGAGATATTCTGCAAGGATGGATAATTCTTTTCCAAAATCGAAAAATAACTTACCAATTCCAGCCATTGAATTAATATTTCCAAAGATTCTTTATTAAACCACAATATTGAATTGTAACGATTGATATTAACAAAATTTCGCACATTAAAATCTGATAAAAATTCTTTAATGATTTCATTCAGATTTTTTTCAGATTTTTGTAATTGAAAGAGCCAATTTTGATATTCAGTAAGAATTAAAAGAATATTATTAATAAATTGATCATCCCGAATTTCATTTTGTAATGATAATTCATTAATTAATTTATTAAAAAATAATTCTTCGATAGTAGACCGTGATCTTTTTTCCCAATCTTCTTTTTGGAAAAGTTTTCCAATATAGCGAAGCATCATCCAACTAAACAATACAATTTGATTTTCTTTGCTTTTTAATTGCTCATCAAAAACTTTTTTAATCGAATCAATTTCTTCAGAGTTTGATTTATCGGACATGATAAAAAGAAAGTTATCAAGAGATTTTCCAAATTCCTGATTAATCATTCTGATATTTCCCGAAGTTTCTGTGAAATTTTTAATTGATTCCAAAAATAAAAGATTATTATTTTTGTATAAAGTCTGATTTTCTTCCAAAATCTTTATATCGAAAAATTCATCTAATTTCTGTTTATTCAGATTTTTTTTCAAAGCTACATGCACCGGTTTTACCAGGATTTGCTGAATTGCCAGTTCTACATTCCGGACTCCCCGTCCGTCAAGAAAATTCACAACTTCGTGGTATAGTCCATCAGAATCTTCAACTTCTCTGAAATCCATAAAAGCATGATACTTAAAACCGTCAAGAATTGTAAAAATTCCTTGCTCTGATATTTCCCTGTTTGGACGAATATATTCCAGGTTTGAAATCTGATCCCTAAAAATTGTATAATGGTTGTTGGAAACCTGCAGGTTAAAGGTTTTAGCTAAATCGGTTGAATAAAGTTCATCTTTTGAATTACGTTTTTGAACGGAATTTTTTATCCAGCCTGATGTTTGTGTATAAGAATTGTTATAAATAATCAATGCTTTTTCAGAACCTGCACTGTTGGAATAAGCAAAAACATTTTGATTTACATGACCATCATTATTTACATAGTCATATAGATGAAAATTTGTTACTTCTGAAAAAAGATATCTTTTGTGTAAAAGTGGAAAAATATCCTTTTCATGTCGGGCGATTAAATGTTGGTTTGGAGTTTCATTCCAATATGCGCGTTTAAATTCCATACCATATTTTTCACGCAAACCTTCCACCTGACCATGACCAAACATCGGCAATCCGGGCATAGTTGCCATTAATAAGCAAATACCAAAATATTTATCTCCGTCTCCAAATTGGACAACTGCCGTGTCTTCGTCAGGATTATTCATAAAATTAACATAGCGTTTTAAAATCTCGGGGTTGAATTCCAATACATTTTTGATAGAATTGCGATATTTTTCATTATCTTCATTTTTTAACATATTCATAAATGCGCTATTATAAACCCGATGCATTCCCAGAGTACGGACAAAATAGCCTTCCATCATCCAGAACGCCTCGGCTAACAAAAGCGTATTCGGTTCCTCTGCTTTTACTCTGTCAACAACCTCGCGCCAAAATTCGGTAGGAAAAAAGGAATTGAATTCCTCACGTGTCATTGCATGTTCTGCTCTGGATGGAATATCTCCACCTGTTCCGGGCTGGGGAAACCATAGCCTTTGATAATGTTTTTTGGCTAAAGTCATAGCAGCATCAAAACGAATTATATCAAAGTTTCTGGCAACATGCAAAATTGTTTGAATTACTGCTTCCCGAACTTCTTTTTTCAAATAATTCAGTTGGGCAGTATCATTCCATGGCATACTTGTTCCGTCATTTCCATGATAAATATATTTTTCATCTCCTGTATAATGATCAACTCTTTTAAAAACTACTGCTGCATCACTTTTTTCGAAATAATGATCTTCAAGATAAATTCCAACCCGATCATCATTACAAAGATTTATACCGGTAAATGAATAGGAAGGAAAGGGGGGATGATCAGAACTAACAAACCAATCAGGATGATTAATCACCCAATTAGCATCAATTCCAACATGATTTGGTACCATATCACCACAAAGTCGGATTCCTCTTTTGATTGCCCGTTCTTTTAGATTCAGATAAGCATTTTCTCCACCAAGTTCATTGGATATTGAATAATCCAATAAGGAATAGGCTGATGCTACAGCATCCTGGTTACCCATGATTTGTTTGATTTTTTTTGAGGCTACACTTCTTTCCCATAATCCAATCAACCACAAACTAGTCATTCCGCGTTTTTGCAATATATCAAGTTCCTGATCAGGAATTTGATTAAGATGTTTTATTTCCATCTTATATTTATCCGATAATTGCTGTAACCAGACATGAGTATTTTTGGCAAGAATTACAACCTTAGGCATCCAATCCAAATCTTTGCTAAACTTTTCGTATTCATGCTCATGATCAATATTATCAAAACGGTGTTCATAAGCAGGTCCCGGAGATAAACCGTGATGTTTATTTTCTTCAGCAATTAGATCCAGAGAAATTAAAACATTGTATAAATATTCATCTAAAAAATCATTCCAGTTTGTACGAATCCATTCTAACTGACCTTGAATTGATTGAGGAGCCATTTTCGCCGGAGTTGCCAGTAATTCCATTAAATTTTGATTATCAGGACCAAATTTGGGCTGGGTTTCAAAAAATTTATTTAAAGCATTCCAGATATTCCGGTATTCGCTCCTTTTTAATTTTTTATCATCAAAAAGTTCTGAAAATTTTGAAAAAGCAGGATTGGAATTATAAAGATGAATATTGCCTAATTCTTTAATAATATTAATATAATCCGTTTTACTTTTTTTAATCTTTCTAATATAATTATCAGGAGTAACATTATTGGAATAGATTTCTTCTACAGGAAATTCCTTGATATAGGTAATAAGTGTTTTCTCAATATATTTTTCATCGAAATTTTCATTAATAAAAGTTAAACACTTATCAAAAGACTCTTTATTCTCTTTTTCGTACTTTTCTAATATATATTGGAAAATATTCTGGATAAGACTCATACCATAAATATTTCCGGTATTGACAGCCTGTTCCGGAAATTCCAGGACATTTCTTTTGGCATTTAGTTCATTTGTAAATTTCCTAATGTCATATAAAGATTTAAAAAATATTCTATTAGATTCTTTAAAAGTTTTTGTATCGAATTGATATTTTTTCCTGGCAGTATTGGAAATTAATAAATTGTTTGTGATTATTTTCTTCATATTTCTCCTTTGATTCAAACATCAAACATTTAGTAACTCATAATTTAGTGAACAGAAATTGTTAATAAAAATGTTTATTTTAAAATACATGTTAATTTACCAATTGTCCAATTTTTTGCCGACAATTTTCTTAATTATATTTTAAGGTTGAATCTTAAATCTGATTACCTTAATATTGTATTACTTATATTTGAATTGGATTAAGTAAATGTT
>JAOZSR010000011.1:0-53527 GCA_029939575.1 Fidelibacterota bacterium | reverse complement strand
ATCTGATTACCTTAATATTGTATTACTTATATTTGAATTGGATTAAGTAAATGTTAGCGGTAATTATAACCGAAAACATTAAACATGGAGACTTAAACAAATTTGGATTTTAAAACACAAATAGGAATACGAACAGAACATAAGGAAGATGCAGCAAGGCTTTATGCAATTGTTTTTCAAACAAAGTACTTGAAAATACTTGGCAATCCAGAGGAAGTAACACAACTATTGAAAGACGGAATAAATACCCAAAGAGGAATTTCTGCAATTTCGGAAGAGAATGAATTGTTGGGAATATCGGGATTTAAATTCGACAAGACGTCATTAACGAATATTAAGTCTAAAACATTATTCAAGAAATATGGAATTCTAAAAGGAGTATTTAAATTAGTAATTTTAGCCATTTTGTTTTATAGAAAACCAGATAAAGGAAAACAACTTCTTATGGATGGGATTGCAGTGAAAGAAGGATGTAGAGGAAGAGGAATTGGTAAACAACTTTTTTTAGAACTTGAAAAATTTGCTATAGACAAAAATTTGTCATCTATAAAATTAGATGTTATAGATGAAAATCCAAATGCGAAAAGATTGTATGAAAAAATAGGATTTGTATCTACAAAATATCAGAAATTACCAAATTTTATTTATAAACTAATAGGAGTAAGTGGCGTGACAACTATGGTAAAAGAACTAAAAAAAGAATAACTTCCACTAACAATGTATATTAAAAATAGACGAAATGGTAGTAGTAAGTTTGTAGTTCGTTTAATAGACAAAAACAGACATGATAATTATTTAAAAACAATGTTTATTTTGGCAAAAAACAGAGGAAAATTATGAAATCGATTAAACTTGGAAAAAGTAATTTACTATCTTCCCGCATTGCTTATGGTTGTATGAGGATTGTAGGAGATAACAATAAAGAAAGCCGTAAAAAAGGAAAACTTGCAGTTAGAACTGCCATTGAAGCGGGATTTAATCATTTTGATCATGCTGATATTTATGCAAATGGTGAGTCTGAAAAATTATTTGGAGAAGTTCTACAGGAAATGCCCGGAATACGTGAAAAATTGATAATAACCGGAAAATGTGGTGTGATTTTTCCTGATAATCCAAAGAAAGGCGATCCGGGGAGATATAATCTTTCTAAAGAACACATTCTAAAAAGTGTTGATGAATCGCTAAAAAGATTAAAGATGGATTATCTTGATTTATTGCTTTTACATAGACCTGATTTTTTATTCAATGCTGAAGAAATTGCAGAGACTTTTGAAATTCTAAAAGATAATAGTAAAGTTCTAAATTTTGGAGTTAGCAATTTTCGAACTTCACAGGTATCACTGTTACAATCATTTTGTTCAATGCCATTAGTCGCTAATCAGATTGAAATCAATATTCATAATGTAAGTTCTCTAATTGATGGAGTATTGGACCAATGTCAGCAACAAAAGATAACACCTTTGGCCTGGTGTCCGGTTGGCGGAGTTGCCTATCCTGCCTGGAGAAATACCTTTTCCAAAGAAGATGAAATTAGAATTGATAATGAGTTTGAATATCAGGCAAAAAAATACGATACAGAAAAATGGATAATAATGCTTGCATGGCTACTGAAACATCCGGCAGAAATAGTTCCGATTATTGGTTCAACAAATTCATCTCGAATTAAAGCCGCAAAACATGCACTGGATTTGGATTATAGCAGAATTGACTGGTATAGATTATGGGAAGCGCGGAATGGACATCCGGTTGTTTGAGAATAACCGGTTCACTAAGCACAGGAAAAGATGAAAAAATTCAAATCAGTAGTTTAGAATTTTAAAAAAAGTGAAACTGAGTTTAAAATATTGTTAGAATCCGGAAACTTTTTAATCTAAAAATTTGTATATATTATTTGTTTTGAAAAAAAACCTATTTATGTTAATTTTATCGGATTTTAGTTATTTGAATATTTGAATATAAACCTTTAAGAAAAGAAACTCTGAAAGAATACTTTTTCTTCGGGTTTAAAAACAAATTAATTGAGTTATAGAATTGGTTATGCTACATGGGGAACCAGCGGTGCCCTGTAACCTGCAACCCGCTATAGCAGGATGGATGCCAGGTCGAGGGTAAGGATACTTATATTTAAAGAAACCCAGTGGCCTTGATGTTTTCCATTTCACTCAATAGAAATGTGGTGAACTCCGTCAGGCCCGGAAGGGAGCAGCGGTAACTATTATCTCTATGTGAAGTGAAATATCAGAAAACTAGCTAACAGTTTTGGCGGATATATTTATTCCGGATTCAGAGCCTGGTGCATAACCATTAAAATAAATTTATGAACTATCAAGTAATATCAAGAAAATATCGTCCGCAAAAATTTGAAGATGTCATTGGGCAACAACATATATCTTCAACCTTAAAAAATACGATCAAATTTAATCGTATTTCACACGGATATTTATTCACCGGTTCAAGAGGAATAGGCAAGACCTCTACAGCCAGAATTTTCGCCAAAGCTTTGAATTGTAAAAATCCAATTGACAATAATCCCTGTAATGAATGTGTCAATTGTGTAGAAATTACCAGAGGAACCAGTCTTGATGTTTTGGAAATTGATGGTGCATCAAATCGTGGTATTAACGAGATTCGGGAATTGCGGGAAAATGTAAAATACCCGCCATCAAATTCAAATTTCCGTATTTACATAATAGATGAAGTTCATATGTTAACAACCGAGGCTTTTAATGCATTATTAAAAACTCTGGAAGAACCTCCAAAACATATTATTTTTATTTTTGCTACTACTGAGCCACATAAAATTCCCGATACAATTATCAGCCGGACCCAGCGTTATGATTTTTTTCGGATTCCGGTTTCAGATATTGTATTATTATTGCAAAAAATTTGCGAAATGGAAAAGGTAAAGGTTCCGGAAGAACTTTTAATTTTGATTGCAAAAAAAGCAGATGGAGGAATGCGGGATTCAGAAAGTTTGCTGGACCAGGTTATTTCTTTTTCCGGAGACAATGTCAATATTGACGATGCTATCAAAATATTAGGCTTGATTGATTATGATTTTCTATTTCAAATTGGCAATATTATAAAAACAAAAGCTCAGGATAAATTATTTCAATGTGCAAATGATATTTTTGATAAAGGCATTGAGGTTGGGGAATTTTTCTCCGGCCTTTCAGAGCATTTCAGGAATTTTTTAATTGCAAATTCAACCGGATCTGTTGATATGCTGGACTTACCCAATGATATCAAGAAAAAGTACGCTATAGAGGCCGGGAAGTGGGATAATGGTGATTTATTAAGGTTGATTAACATCCTTACAGAAGCAAAAATCAATTTAAGATCAACATTTAATTTGAGAAACAGCCTTGAATTTTGTTTATTAAAAATGGGTATGATGGATAGTACAGTAAATATTCAGGATATTCTTAGTACCATTGGAATAAAGACTCTGTTTACTCCCAATAAGAAAAAAGTTGAAATTCCTGTTTCAAAACCTTTGACTTTAAAAAAAAAAACTGAACTCAATATAGTAAAAGAAAAACCACTTAAAAAGTTAACAAAAAATTCAAAACCAGAACCAGAAAAAATACAGAAAAAATCAAATACAGAAGAAATAAGTTTGGATATGGTAAAAGAGAAGTGGCCAGAAATTTGTGAAAAATTAAGTGAAACAAGAGCCTCTGTAGCAGGATTTCTAAGAAATGGTGCGCCTCATAAAATAACAGGTAAAACACTTGAAATTGCTTATCATGAGAGTGCAGGTTTCCAACAAAAAAACATTCAAATGAAAGCAGCGTTAGTTGAAGAATTCATTCAAAATAAATTCAATATTAACCTTAAGATTAAAACAATAATTTCCAATAAAGATTCAAAAAAAATTAATGATTTAAACCCTATTAATGAACTTGCAGATTATATTAAAGATAAAATGCAGGGTGAATTGATTTTATAAAAAAGGAGAATAATATGTTTCCAAAAGGTGGCATGAATAATATGATGAAACAATTCGGGAATATGCAGAAAAAGATGCAAAAAATGCAGGACGAATTGGGAAATATGATAGTTGAAGGAACAGCCGGCGGTGGTATGGTAACAGTCAAAGCAACCGGAAAACAGGAAATAGTTTCTGTCAAAATTGATCCACAAATTCTTTCAGATGATGTTGAAATGGTTGAAGATATGATAGTAGGAGCAGTTAATCATGCTCTGACAAAAGCCCAGGAATTAAATGCAGAAAAAATGGGTGGAATAATGCCTAATTTACCAGGCGGATTAAAAATTCCGGGATTATGAGTTCATTACCAAATAGTATAAATATTTTAATAGATAAGTTGGCCGGATTTCCTGGTATAGGGAAAAAATCCGCCCAGCGAATGGCGTTTTATATTTTAAAAAGTAATAGGGAAGATGTTATTTCAATGGCTAAAGCCCTGATAGATGTCAAAGACAGGATTACCAATTGCTCCCAATGCCATAATATCACTGAAAATGATCCCTGTCCGATTTGTTGTGACCCGAAAAGGGATCAGACAACTATTTGTGTTATCCAGGATATAATTGATCTGATTTCAATCGAAAAAACAGGTAATTATCGTGGCCTGTATCATGTTCTTGGAGGAGTGCTTTCTCCGCTTAATGGGATTGGTCCGGATGATCTGTTTATTGAAGATCTACTCCAAAGATTGGACGGCGTAAATGAAATAATTTTAGCTATTAATCCAACCAGAGATGGAGAAACTACTACAATATATTTATCCAGATTATTAAAAAATAAAAAATTAAAAGTTTCCAGAATTGCACAAGGCTTGCCAATTGGGATAGACCTTGAATTTGTTGATGAAAATACTATAATTCAATCAATTGAAGGTAGAACGGGAATATTATGAAAACAAATATTTTTACAGTTGCAAATTTCTTTTCTTTTTTAAGAATAATTTTAACACCCTTGTTTCTTTATTTTTTATTTGAAAAAGGGCCCTATTACGAACTTTTGGCACTCTTTATTTTTGTTGCAGCATCTGTTACTGATGCCTACGATGGATATTTTGCAAGAAAGTATAAAACAGTATCGAGTTTTGGAGTTTTCCTGGATCCATTAGCTGATAAAGTTTTAATGTCAGCCGCATTTATCTCTTTTGTTGTATTGGGATTAATTCCACTCTGGATGGTAATTTTAGTTTTATTAAGAGATCTCTTAATTACAATTTTAAGATTGTCAATGCAAGCTAAAGAATCGACGATGACAACCAGAATATCAGCCAAAATTAAGACCGGTTCCCAGATCGGAGTAGTCTGTTTTATTCTAACTTATCTGATTACACAACGATGGAACGTTTTCTATAATATTAAAGATATAATAAAAAATTATATGGTTGATCAATATCATATTATTTACATTTTAATGCTATTGGTAACAATTTTTACAGTCTGGACAGGAATAGAATATTTAATTGTTAACAAAAAAGTTATAAAAGAAGTTTTTTCAAAATCATGAAATTAAATAAGTTATATAATTTTATAGCTACATTTTTTGGAATAGGATATATTCCAATCGCTCCAGGTACCTGGGGTAGTTTTTTTGCAATAATTTTATGGTTTTTGATACCTGTTCAATCTGTTTTTATTAGAATACTATTAATAGTTATAGTATTTATAATTGGACTAATTACTTCAAATAAAATTGTATCAAATACAACGGAAAAAGATCCTTCCAGAATTGTTATTGATGAAGTTGTTGGAATGTGGATTACATTAATCTCAGTTCCATCTTTGGCATTTCCCGAAGATTATTTTTTAATTGTAATCGCTTTTTTACTATTTCGCTTTTTTGATATTTCAAAAATTCCTCCAATAAAACAACTTGAATCATTAAAAGACGGATTAGGCATTATGGCCGATGATGTGATGGCTGGTGTTTATGCCGGATTTTTATTCTTTCTTGTGGTAAAATTTTTACTATGAATTCAGTTATCATATCTATTGGCAATGAACTACTATCCGGCAATGTAGCAAATACAAATGCGATTTTTATTTCCAATTTTCTAAAAAAATATGGAATTTCAGTTAAGCAAATTTTGATTGTTCCAGATGAAGAGGAAAGTATCCTGGATGCATTATCAAAAGCCGAAAATTATGGGTCTGTTATATTCGTTACAGGTGGATTGGGACCAACTCACGACGATATTACTAAAAAATCTGCAGCAAAATATTTTAAATCTGATATAAAATTTCATCCCGATGTTCTTGATAGAATAAAACAATTTTTTATTGACAGAAAAATAAAATTTTCCAATACAAATAATGAACAGGCATTGTTACCTGAAAAATGTAATATTATTCCCAATGCAAACGGAACAGCCCAGGGAATGTGTTTCAAAAAAGAAAATAAATCATTTTATTTTATGCCCGGAGTTCCTTTTGAAATGAAGAAAATGATGCATGATTCGATTTCAAAAGATCTGGATAATTTTGGTAAATCAAAAATACAGGAAAAACTTATTCGTACTTTTGGACTTCCTGAATCTGAAGTCTATTCGCAAATAAAAGCCTGGATAAAAAAAAATAATGATATAGGCGTCTCTTTACTGCCAACATTGGATGGTGTTGATATTCAACTATATACTGATCAATCACAGGACCAAAAAGACCTTAAAACTCTGTGTATGGAATTAGAAGGTATTTTAGGTGAAAAAATATATGGTTTTGATAATGAAAATCTTGAGACGGTAATTGCTAACACTCTGATTGATAGCAAATTAACCATTTCAGTTGCTGAGTCATGTACTGGTGGGCTAATATCCAATCGTTTAACTGATATTCCGGGTAGTTCAGGCTATTTCTTATCTGGAATTGTTACGTATAGTAATAAATCTAAAATCAATTTCTTAGATGTAAACCCTAAAACTATCCAAAGTTTTGGTGCGGTGAGTCATGAAACTGCCAAAGAAATGGCTGTTGGTATTCGCAAAAAAAATAATAGTAATATTGGATTAAGTACAACAGGAATCGCCGGGCCTACAGGCGAAACAGTCGGAAAGCCAATAGGAACATTATTTGTTGGAATTTCCTTTGCTAATACTACAAATAGTTATAAATTTATTTATAATAGAAATAGATTAATAAATAAAAGAATATTTTCACAATTCGCACTAAACCGGCTTAGATTAGAATTACAAAAACATGAATAGTAAAAGAACTTTTTTTGCAGTAGAAATCTCAGAGGAAATTAGAAATTTATTAGTAAGAATAAAACAGGATTTCCCCGATATTTCATCCAAAATTAAAATTGTAAATCCCGGAAAATCTCATATCACTCTCAAGTTTTTGGGAAATACGGAAATCAGCCTGATTCCAAAAATCATTTCACAGGTAGAAAATGATTTAATTCCTATAAAAAGTTTTGATTTTATCTGCAAAAATTCAGGAGTCTTTCCAAATATTTCAAAAGCATCTGTTTTGTGGTTAGGTGTTGAAGATCAGTCGAATAGCCTATTGCACCTTAATCAAATTATAGAAAAATCTGTTGAAAATTTTGGTTTTACAAAAGACAAACGTAATTTTCATCCTCATATAACATTTGGACGAATTAAAGGAAATATTCAAATACAAAGATCACAAATAGAAAAGTACCTTGAATATACTTACAAACCAATTATTAATCCGGTTGAGAAGATTATTTATTTTGAAAGTATTCTCACTCAAACCGGACCAATTTATAAAAAACTAGCAACTATAAAATTAAAAAAATGAGGGATATTATGGCAAATGACAACAAAAAACGTGCAATTGATCTGGCTGTTACTCAAATCGACAGACAATTTGGAAAAGGTTCAATAATGAGGCTTGGCGATAAATCGGCTAAAGTTAACGTAGAATCAATTTCAACCGGTTGTTTATCACTTGATGCTATTATAGGTATTGGTGGAATTCCTAAGGGTAGAATTACTGAAGTTTATGGACCCGAGTCATCAGGAAAAACAACCTTAGCAATCCACGTTATTGCAGAAGCGCAAAAATTAGGTGGATATGCAGCATTTATTGATGCAGAACATGCATTAGACGCAGCCTATTCTGCTAAACTTGGTGTAAATTTAAATGAATTATTAGTATCTCAACCGGATAGTGGAGAACAGGCTTTAGAAATTACGGAAACATTAGTGAGAAGTAATGCTGTTGATATCATCGTAATTGATTCCGTTGCAGCTTTAGTTCCAAGATCAGAATTAGAAGGTGAAATGGGAGATTCTCATGTAGGTTTACAAGCCAGGTTAATGTCTCAGGCTTTAAGAAAATTAACAGGTGCTGTTAGCAAATCAAACTGCGCGGTTATTTTTATAAATCAAATCAGGGAAAAAATTGGTGTAATGTTTGGTAATCCTGAAACTACTTCTGGGGGAAGAGCTTTAAAATTTTACACATCCTTAAGATTGGAAATCAGACGTATTGCTGCAATTAAAGAAGGGATGAGTGTAATTGGTAATAGAACAAAAGTAAAAGTTGTTAAGAACAAATTAGCCTCACCATTTAGAGTTACTGAATTTGACATTATGTATGGTCATGGAATATCTGCTGAAGGAGATCTGTTGGATTCAGCAGTTGAAGCTGATATTGTACAAAAATCAGGTTCATGGTTTTCCTATGGTGACGAAAGAATGGGACAAGGCAGAGAAAATGCTAAAGAATATCTATCAAATAATCCGGAAGCAAGACAACAAATAGAAATTAAAGTCAAAGAATATCTGGGAATAACCAAACCTGAAGAAAAATCGGAAAAAGATAAAATAACCAAATAGAATTATATTTGAAGATTATCAAAACGAATTGTTTTGAAAATGTTGGAAAATTCAAAGAAATCGATTATTACCAAAATAGAAGTTCAAAAAAAAAATATTAACAGGAGATCTGTATTCCTGGATGGAGAATATAGATTTAGTGTTAGTATTGAAACTCTATCTGAATATCAATTGAAAAATAATCAACAAATTTCAGAAGCATTAATATCAGAAATTATTGCCAAAGAACAATTCTATAAAGCCAAAAATTTGATTTTAAGGTATTTAGCCCCAAGAATTCGAACTGAAAAAGAAGTATCAGATTATTTAAAAAATAAAGATTTTAATTCTGACACAATAATAGCAGTAATAAAATACTGTAAAGAAAGAAAATATATTAATGATATTCAATTTGCATCTGCTTTTGTAAAAGATCAGATTAAGTTTAATAAAAGAGGTAGGAATAAATTAAAAATTCTTTTATATCAAAAGGGTATTTCTTCAGAAATTATTGATATTGTATTTGCTGAATTGGTCAAAGAACAGGATCAATATTTACTTGCTAAATCAGTTGGATCAAAAAAAATAACATCTTTGTTGAATAAAAAAAATCCGAGTATTAAACTCTATAATTATTTAATTCAACGGGGTTTTGATTTTAATATTGCAAAAAAAGTTTCAAATGAATTAATCAAGGAAAATTAAATTAATATATATTTTTGGTTTTTCAATATAAATTTGCGATATTATGCCGTTAAGGAAAGGTATGTCCAAGGGATATTAAAACCAATTCCAAATAAATAGCAGGAAAAATTGAATGAAAAAGAAATCTGTATATTCTCACTCATTTAAAAATAAGAAAAATAATGAAATAATTGTTATTGAAGATGATCATGGATTAAACCATTTAATCCAAAAATCTCTCAAAAAAGAGGGTTATCAAACTTATGGTGCTTTTACCGGTGATGAATCTTTTCAATTAGTAAAAGACCATCCTGATTCTTTATTGATACTGGATTATTTTTTACCTGATAAAAAGGGAGGTCAGTTAGTTAACGAATTCAAAGAGCAGGGTTTGAATAATCCTTTTATAATTTCTACCGGACATGGTGATGAGCAATTAGCTGTTGAATTGATGAAATCAGGCGCAAGAGATTATTTAAAAAAGGATTCGAACTTTATTGACCTCCTTCCTTCGATTGTAAATCGTGTAATAGATGAAATTTCAACTGAGAGAAAACTTGATGAAACCTCTTTGGCTTTGCAGGAGAGCGAAAATAATTTTCGGCAAATTGTAGAAAATTCCGAGCGCCCGATATTTGTATTGCAGGACGCAACCTTTGTAGCTGTTAATTCAGCGTTTACAAATTTAATGGAATATACAGAAGAAGAATTATATTCCACTGAGTTTGAATTTTTAAATCTTGTACATCCAGATAGTCATAAAATAATTAAAGATATTGAGAAACAAAGATTAAGCGGCAAGATTGTTCCTAAAAATTTTGAGTTTGTGGCAATTTCCAAATCAGGAAAATCTATTGATTTTGAAATTGCGACTTCAAAAATTATTTGGAATAGTAAACCTGCAAGTATGGGTATTCTAAATGATGTTACTGAATATCACAAAATGCAGGAAGAAATTACCAGATCTGCAAAACTCAGATCACTAACTTTTTTAGCAGGCGGCATTGCTCATGATTTTAACAACACTCTTTCTGTAATTCTTGGAAATATTATGCTTGTGAAATCAAAAATTAAATTAGGAGAAGATGTTACAAACATTTTAACTTCAATCGAAGACAATATCATTTCTGCTTCAGGATTATCACAACAATTACTTACATTTTCTAAAGATGAATCTCCAATTAAGGAAATATTGTCTCTGAAAGGCCTTATTGAAGAAGCTATACCTTTTGCATTAAGTGGAACAAATATTAGTTGGAAACTTGATATTGGGAATGATTTACCTCCTGTAAAAGTCGATGCAAACCAAATAAAACAAGTCCTGACAAATTTGCTAATTAATGCCAAACATGCAATGCCAAATGGTGGTACTATATTTGTAAAAACCAAAAATGTATGTTGTGATGAAACAAATAAAATTGGTAATTTGCCGAAAGGGAAGTATATTGAATTAAAATTAATTGACGAGGGTCATGGAATTCCACCTGAAATATTAAGTAGAATTTTTGACCCTTTCTTTTCGACAAAAAAAACCGGAAATGGTTTGGGACTTGCTACCTGCCAATCAATTATTGAAAAACATGGCGGATTTATAACAGCTGAATCTGAAGTAAATTGGGGAACAACAATCATTATTTATTTTCCTGAAAATAAAGGTAAATTAAAAAGAAATGTAATAATTAACCAAGAGTTAGTATTCTCCGGTAAAGTCCTGGTTATGGATGATTTGAAATCAATGCGAAATTTCATGAAATATATCCTTGAAGATATGCAATTTGATGTTGAAACCTGTTCAAATAGTGATCAGACAATTACTTTATTCAAATCAAAACAAAATAGCAAAGATAAATTTGATCTGGTTATTTTAGATCTGACAATTACAGGTGATGAAGGCGGGAAAAAAGTAATCAGAGAGATTAGAAAAATCGATAAAAATGTAAAAGCAATTGTATATAGCGGTTATGCTGCAGACCAAATTATTATGAATCCAGAACAGCACGGATTCAATGGTTCATTGTCTAAACCTTTTAGTGGAAAAGAGTTAAGTAATGTAATATCCAAGGTTTTTTCTGAAAATACTTAACTGATTATTCATTTGAAAAAAAACTATAAGTAAGTGAGAAAAATCAAATCTTCTTCTTGTTATTAACGGTTCAAAAAAATAAATTTTAGACTTATAAAACATCTTTTTTTAGGATGTGATTTTATTTAATTATTTTATTTAAAAAACAAAAAAAATAGAAATATTAAAATGAAAACATCAAAACAAATCAGACAAGAATTTTTAGATTTTTTTAATAAGAAAAATCATAAAATTATTAAAAGTGCGCCTTCAATTCCTCAAAATGATCCGACTCTTCTATTTACAAATGCAGGAATGAATCAATTTAAAGGCATTTTCCTAAATACTGAAGAAATAACAAATCCTCGTGTTGCCGATACTCAAAAATGTATTCGGGTAAGCGGCAAACATAATGATTTGGAAGAAGTTGGTCATGATACTTACCATCATACTTATTTTGAAATGCTTGGGAACTGGTCTTTTGGTGATTATTATAAAAAAGAAGCGATTCAATTTGCATGGGAATTGTTGACAAAAGTGTGGGAAATGGACAAGGAGCGTCTTTGGGTAACAGTTTACAAAGATGATAAGGAAGCAGAGGACTATTGGAAACAATTTACAGATATTGCTCCTGACAGGATTTTAAAATTTGGTGATAAAGACAATTTTTGGGAAATGGGTGAGACCGGCCCTTGCGGTCCCTGTTCAGAAATACATTATTATTCAGGTGACACTCCTAAAAATCAAGAAGCAAAAAAAATAAATGCCGATGATCCGGAATACATTGAAATCTGGAATCTGGTCTTCATTCAATATAATCGTAATTCAAAAGGGCTTTCTCCTTTACCAAAGAAACATGTTGATACGGGAATGGGATTTGAAAGGGTTGTGGCAGTCTTACAAAATAAAAAATCAAATTACGATACAGATTTGTTTCAACCAATAATTCAAAAAGTAGCTCAAATTTCAAAAATTCCCTATTCCCAGGAAAAGGGAATTCCACACAGAGTAATTGCAGATCATATCAGAATGTTAACCATATCTCTAAGTGATGGTGGATTGCCATCAAACGAAGGCAGAGGATATGTGATGCGGAGAATTTTACGAAGAGCAGTTCGGTATGGCAAGATGTTGAATTTGCATGAACCTTTTTTATTCCAATTAGTTGATAACGTAGTTAATATTCTTGGTGATATTTTTCCGGAAATTGTTGATAAAAAAGAGCATATTCAAAAAGTTATAAAAGCCGAAGAAGTATCATTTAGTGAAACCTTAGACAGGGGACTTGAAGTTTTTGAAAAACTATACAAGTCTACAATTGACAATAACAGTAAAATTTTATCCGGCAAAGATGCTTTTAAACTTTATGATACCTTTGGATTTCCTCTTGATTTGACATGTTTGATTGCCAGAGAAAAAAATCTGGATGTAGATCAGGATGGCTTTAACAAAGAAATGGAAAAACAAAAACAGCGTGCCAGAGAAAGCGCCGGATTCAAAATTGCCAAAAATGATCAAACAGAGTGGATTACTCTTTCTCAAGGTGAAGATTCAGAGTTCATCGGTTATAATAAATTAAGTTGCTCCTCAAAAATCAGGAAATATGGATTTGAAAAAAATCATATTAAATTGATTCTAAGCAAAACAGTATTTTATGCTGAATCCGGAGGAGAAATTGGCGATGTTGGGGAAATTTCCGGAAAAGATTTTACAATTAAAATTGAAAATACTGTAAAATCCAACAATATGTTTATTCATATTGGACAAATTCAACAGGGGCAAATCGGGAAAAATCCTGATGTTGTCCTAAAAGTTGATTCAAAATCAGACTCGGCTATCAGATCAAATCACAGCGCCACACATTTACTTCATTCAGCATTGAAATCAGTATTAGGTGACCATATACAACAGGCCGGTTCATTAGTAACTGATGAAAGATTGAGATTTGATTTAACCCATTATGAAAAAATTTCTGTTGATGAAATATTCAAAATTGAAAACATCATTAACAATAAAATCCGTGAAAATCTGTTGATTAGCAAAACAGTAAAATCCTATGATGAAGCCAAAAAGGAGGGAGCAACTGCTCTTTTTGGTGAAAAATATGGCAATGAAGTCAGAGTTGTCACTATTCCCAATTTTTCTAAAGAACTGTGCGGCGGGAAACATGCAAAACGCACAGGTGATATCGGGATTTTCAAAATTATAGCAGAATCATCAGTAGCAGCCGGCGTACGAAGAATAGAAGCAATAACCGGAAGTATGGCCTGGAATTATTTACAGGCTGATGAAAAATTAATAATATCATTGGAAAATTTATTGGAAACCGATCGTCAAAAGCTTTTTCCAAAAATTGAAAAACTCATTGAAAGTAATAAAAATTTTCAGAATCAAATTTCTAAACAGGAATCCCTAAAACTTAAAGATGTAGTTGAAAAATTAATTGCTAATTCTGATAAAAACGGAAAAATTCAGGTAATTAAATATAATTTTGATAATAAATCAGTGAATGACCTGAAACAGGCCGGCGATATAATAAGAGAAAAACTTTATAAAGGTATTGGAATTTTCACCTCTGTTTTTAATGATAAACCGGTTATTGTAGTTGCAGTTTCTGATAGTCTAATTAAAGAAGAAGGAATAAAAGCTGGTGATATAATTAAAAAACTTGCAAAGATCATTGGCGGAGGCGGAGGTGGAAGACCTCATATGGCAACAGCCGGAGGCAAAAACAGCCAAAAAATTCCGGAAATGTTTGAAGAATCTGATAAAATAATAGAAGAATATTTTAAATAATTTTTATGCTTAAAATTTGGAGTGAAATATGGAAAAATTAATATTTGATTATTCAAAAAAGGGTAATTCAGGAGTTAGTATAACAAATTTAAAGAATATTAAAAGTGCTAATGAAATACTTCCAAAAGAATTATTGCGTGAATCAGAACTAAAACTTCCGGAAGTCAGTGAGCAGGAAACTGTTCGTCACTATACAAACCTTTCATCATTAAATCATCATGTTGATAAAGATATGTATCCTCTTGGCTCTTGTACAATGAAATATAATCCAAAAATTAATGACAAATTATCAGCCATTCCGGGTTTTAGCGAAATACATCCCAAACAACCAAAGTCAACTGTTCAGGGAGCGCTTCAATTAATGTATGATTTGGAAAAATATTTGTGTGCGATCACAGGGATGTATGCTGCGACTTTAGAACCGGCCGCCGGGTCCCATGGCGAATTGGTTGGGGTTTTAATTATGAAAAAATATCATGAATCAAAAGGGGAAAAAAGAAAATATATTTTAATTCCCGACTCTGCCCATGGCACAAATCCATCCAGTGCTTTTTCTGCAGGTTATAAAACTCTACAAGTAAAATCAAATGAAAAAGGTTGCATTGATCTGGATGATCTAAAAGAAAAAATGACTCCGGAAGTTGCCGGTATAATGTTAACCAACCCCAACACCTTGGGTGTTTTTGAAGAAGAAGTTGAAAATATAGTAAATATTGTGCATGAATATGATGGGGTAGTTTACATGGATGGAGCAAATTTGAATGCCCTGCTTGGTATTGTCAGGCCTGGAGATATGGGGTTTGATATTACACATATGAACTTGCATAAAACCTTTTCAACACCTCATGGCGGCGGCGGTCCTGGTAGCGGACCAATTGCAGTAGCCGAAAAATTTGCCAAATATTTACCCGCACCGGTTGTAGAAAAAAATGGAAATGAATACGCTTTCAAATCAACTACTGATGATTCAATTGGGCGTGTATTAGGTAACTACAGTAACTTTTCAATACTTGTCAGAGCTTACGTATATATTACAATGCTTGGGTTAAAAGGTCTGGAAGCCGTTTCCCGAAATGCTATTCTGAATTCAAATTATTTGAAAGATAATTTGATCAAAACCTTTGAAATTCCTTTTTCTAGAAATTGTATGCATGAATTTGTAGCATCAGGGGAAAATTTCAAAAAGTTTGGCATCAGAACTCTTGATATTGCAAAGCGATTGCTTGATTATGGAATTCATGCTCCCACAGTTTATTTTCCCTTAATTGTAAAAGAAGCCTTGATGATAGAACCAACCGAAACAGAGAATATAGAATCTCTTGATAAATTTATAGAAACAATGGAAAAAATCGCTGAAGAAGCACAGGAAAATCCTGATATTCTGCACAATGCCCCTGTTAACACACCGGTTCGCAGATTGAATGAATTAAAGGCAAATAAGGAGATGAACATTCGATGGATAAAGGAAGAAAATGAAAATTAAGAAAGACGGAGAAAATTACCTCGTAATCCTTGAAAAAGGTGAAAATATTAATAAATCCCTGGAAGACTTCGCCAAAAAATATAACATTGAATCGGGATTTTTTAGTGGAATTGGAGCTATTGAAAATCCAACACTTTCTTTTTATAATGCTCACAAAAAAGAATACATTAATAAAGAATTTTGCGATAAATTTGAACTTATTTCATGTAATGGCAATTTTGCCCAAAAAGATGATCGAATTTTTGCTCATATTCATGTTGTTCTGAGTAATGCTGAAATGCAAACAATAGGTGGTCATTTAAACCAAGGTGTTGTAACAGCTACTGCTGAATTTTATGTTATTACAAACGGGCAAACCTGGAAGAGGCTTTATAATGATAAAATTGGATTATTTTTAATTAATCCTGAAGATTGAGGAAAGCAAATGAATAGAAAAGTTGTTCAAACTGAAAATGCACCAAAAGCAATTGGACCATATAGTCAGGGAATTATTTCAAGAGGAATGTTATTTACTGCCGGTCAAATTCCTGTTAATCCAGAAACAGGTAAAATAATAAGTGATAATTTTGAACATCAGGTTAGACAGGTTCTGGAAAATATAAAAGCCGTAGTTGAAGAAGCCGGATCAAACTTAACAGACATTATTAAACTTACAGTTTATCTGATTGATTTAGATAATTTCCAAATTTTAAATAAGGTTTTTTCTGAATATTTTGATTCAGAACCACCGGCAAGAGCTGCAATTCAGGTAGCAAGATTGCCATTAGATGTTCAGGTTGAAATTGATGCGATTGCTGTTGTAAAGGAATAATTAATTGAATCGAAAATTTGGTATTATTATAAATCCGGTTGCAGGAAGAGGAAAACCCCTCAGACTTCTAAGTAAAATAAAACAAATTACAGATAAAAGTGACGACCAGTTTGATTATTTTAAGACAGAATATGCGGGAAATGCCGGTCAGATTGTTTCTCGGATATATTCAAAATATGATGCAATAGTAGCTTTTGGCGGCGATGGCACTGCCAATGAAGTTATCAAAGGTGTGTTAGATAATGGAGGAGAGGTGCCGGTAGGGATAATTCCCGAAGGTACTGGTAACGATTTAGCAAGGTCTTTGGAAATTAGTTCCAATTTAGCCAAAGCGATTAAAACTTTGACAAACTTTGATGTACAAAAAATAGATATTGGTAAAATAAATGATAATATTTTTGTTAATGGTGTTGGCATTGGTTATGACGGATATGCAAATATTAATACCAAAAAAAGAAAATTTTTAAAAGGTAAATTATCCTATCATTTTACTGTTATTTCAAGTTTGTTTTCATGGAAATCAATAGAGTTTGAAATCAAAATCGACGAAAAAAAATTGAGCCCGGGTAAGACATTTTTATTAGCAATTGGAAATGGCAAAGCCTGTGGTGGCGGATTGCAATTAAATCCAAAAGCAATTGTTAATGACGGACTTTTAGATATTTGTCGCATTAATGATGTGTCAAAATTCAAGGTTATAAGGAATTTGCCAAGTTTAAAGAATGGAACTGTTGGCGAAATTGATGTAGTAGATGTTTACAGAGGGAAAAAGATATTAATTAAAAGTAATCAGAAATTGCCTATTCATTATGATGGAGAAATATATACTAATGACACGAAAAAAATGGAATTATCTATAATTCCTCAGGCTATAAATATTATTGGTAATTGGAAAACATGAGATATTACAAACAAATAGGAATTTTTTGTTTTATATTTTTTGGATTATTTGTCAATTTATATGGATTTCAAGTAGTAGCAAAAGATAGTATTGATAAAAAAATCACTCCAAAAGGAGCCATGATAAGGTCTTTAATATTACCCGGATGGGGACAATTATATGTAAAAAAACCTGTTAAATCATTACTATTTTTTTCCTTGGAAGCATACCATGGATATATGGCATATAAATTAACTGATGAATATCATTATGTAGATGAAACTATTGAAATGATGGGAGATTATACCTGGAGTACTTTAGATTTAGGAAATCAACGGCAGACTATTATTGATTCTACCGGCTTTGATATTGGAACAAATGCAAGAAATTTAAAAAGAATGAGAAATAAATACTATTGGTGGTGTCTGGGATTTTATTTAATCGGCATGTTGGATTCTTACGTTGATGCTCACCTGATTTCATTTCCAAATAAAAATATAGAATTGTCAGCAATAATTGATAGACGGGAATTTGGAATTAATTTATCCTGCAAACTTGGGAGATAACTTATGAAGCCCGAAAGAGAACAGTGGAGTTCAAAAATTGGATTTATCCTGGCTACAGCCGGTTCTGCAGTTGGTTTGGGGAATATTTGGAAATTTCCCTATCTTGTTGGAGAGAATGGCGGAGCTGCTTTTATTATTTTATATCTAATATGTGTTGTTCTTGTAGGTTTGCCGATTGTAATTGCGGAAATTTTGATCGGGCGGACAGCTCAGAAAAATCCCGTAGGAAGTTTTCGTGAATTATCAAAATCCAATCCCTTTTGGATCGGCATTGGTTTATTAGGTGTGATAACAGGCTTTATAATACTTTCCTATTATAATGTAATTGCCGGCTGGAGTATTGGATATGTTGTCGAATCTATTAAAGGAACCTTTGAAAATATTGATAATCCTAAAGCCGGGGGTGATCTGTTTATTTCACTTTCATCAAGTTCATTTTGGTCTGTTGGCTTTCATTTTCTTTTTATGGTATTTACAGTTTATATTGTCTATTTTGGAGTTACAAAAGGGATCGAAAAAGCCGGCAAAATATTGATGCCCACTTTATTGATTTTGATAATTTTATTGGTTATTCGGGGAGTAACACTTGAAGGTGCTCAAAAAGGAATAAATTATCTGATTCAAGCCGATTTTTCTGTAATTACTACTAAAACAGTATTATTAGCCCTGGGACAGGCATTCTTTTCACTGAGTCTTGGTATGGGTGCATTATTAACTTATGGAAGTTATATGTCTAAAAAAGAAAATATTCCTTCCAGCGCTATATCCATAGTAGGACTTGATACTTTTGTAGCAATTTTGGCAGGATTTATGATTTTTCCAGCCTTATTTGCTTTAGGAATGCAACCTGATCAGGGCCCCGCTCTTATTTATAATATTCTTCCTATCATGTTTAATTATATTCCAGGCGGGTATATTTTTAGAATTTTCTTTTTTCTGTTATTATCAATGGCTGCACTGACATCAACAATCTCTTTAATGGAAGTGATAACTTCTTTTGTTGTAGATGAATTAAAAACAAAACGTGAAATTACGGTTATTATTTTGGGCCTGATTGTTTTTTCCATTGGAGTTCCAAGTGCCTTGAGTTCCGGAGTATTAAAGGATTTTACAATTTTTGGATTGACCTATTTTGATCTCTTTGATTTTATTGCTGCTAATATTTTTCTCCCTTTGGGTGGAATATTTATTGCCCTTTTTACAGGCTGGTTCTGGAGTATAAAAAAAGCACTTCCCAGTTTATTGGAGGGTGCTGATGATTTCAATCCGACTTTGATTAAAACCTGGATTTTTCTGATTAAATTTGTTGCTCCTGTAATGGTCTTGATTATTTTATTAAGTTCATTAGGTGTTCTATGAAAAAAATCATTTTATCTTTAATATTAATAATAATAGTTAGTAATATAATGGTAGGAAAAGAATTGGAAAACAAATTACCAGCCAATTTCAAACTTTTTGGATATGACAAAGTAAAACATTTTAGTTCATCCTTATATTTGACAACAACTTCATATTATTTTTTAAATAATTATACCGATATTTCAAATATAAAAGCAAAAAATTATAGCATGAGTTTTTCATTTTCATTAGGAATTTTAAAAGAAATTAGTGACAAATATAAAAAGAAAACCTATTTTAGTTACCGGGATTTGATTGCTGATCTTGGTGGTACCTTAACAGGAATTTTAATCATAAATACTATTAATAATGGATAATTTAAAAGAATATATTGGCTGCATTCACGGACATTCTGTTTATTCAGATGGCAGCGGAACATATCCGGAAATTATAAAAGCCGGACAAGATTCAGATCTGGATTATTTAATGATGTCAGATCATATGAATTTAAAGGGACTTGAAAATGGATTTCGTGGCTGGCATGACAAACTTTTTATGTCAATCGGGTACGAGATAAATGACCCAAGTGACCAACATCATTATCTTGCTTTTGGATTGAAAAAAACTTTACGATCAGGACTGGAGCATCAGGAATATATCCAGAAAGTGAAGAAATTGAAAGGTCTTGGAATTGCGGCTCACCCTTTTGAAGAAAGAGATTCAAAAAAATCTTTGAAAGGATATCCTCCAATATCATGGAAAACTCTGGAATATCCGGAAATTGAAGTAATTGAACTTTGGAATATGATGTCTCATTGGATGGAAAAAACCACTTTGAAAAATTTACTGTGGAATTTATTTCATCCTCGCAGTTTTTCAACATTTCCCAAAAAAAATCTTTTGCAGTGGTGGGATGGCGCAAATCTGACTAAAAAAGTTACTGCTGTTGGTTCTGTTGATGTTCATGCAAAAATATTTAATATACTTGGAATCTATCAATTTAAAATTTTTGATTACAAAGTTATGTTTAAATCTATCAGGACTCATATTTTATTGGAAAATGATATAAATTCAAATCTTCCAGATGATATTGTCGAGAATAGCATATTCAATGCTATCCAAAAAGGATCTTGCTTTATTTCAAATTTCCGAAGGGGAGAAGCAAGAGGATTCCGTTTTTGGGTAGAAAATGATAATGAAAAATATAATATGGGCGATGAACTTTACAGTAATGAAGTCAAACTTTTTGTGAAAATTCCCAAGACAGCAATATGTAAAGTTTTTAGAAATGGTGAAATTTATAAAATTATAGAAACCAAGGAATTAGAATTAATTGTTCCAAATGGACTATATAGAATTGAAGTTGAGTTGAAAAATCGTGGCTGGATTTATTCAAATCATATAAATATTTTAAAGGATTAAAAATGTGTGGAATAGTAGGTGTTTACAATCATAAAGAATCATCAACCCTTGCTTATCTTTGTCTTTATGCACTCCAGCATAGAGGACAGGAGGGAGGCGGAATTGTTTCTTTTGATGGAAAAAAAACACACTTAATAAAGGAACATGGTTTAATCTCTGATATTTTTTCAAAAAAAGAAAAATTAGCTAGTTTAAAAGGCAGTATTGCCATAGGACATAACAGGTATTCAACCCATGGTGAAAACCTTTATAACAATATTCAGCCATTACAATTTAAATTTCAGGGAGCTGATATTTCTATTGCCCACAACGGTAATTTGGTAAATCTTAAAAAAATCAGAGAAAGGTTGGAAAAAAAGGGAACAATATTTCAAACTACATCTGATACTGAATATTTTATTCATTTATTTTCTCATGCCCATGGAAAAACAATTGAAAAAAAATTTCTTTCCGCTTTTCAGCAATTAGAAGGCTCCTTTTCTGTCATAATTATGTATAATGATAAACTGATTATTGCAAGGGATAAGTACGGAATCAGACCTTTATGTTGCGGCAGGATCAATGATTCTCTCATATTTGCTTCTGAAACCTGTGCTCTTGATTTAATAGGTGCTCAATATGAGCGGGAAATCAAACCTGGAGAAATGCTTGTAATTGATAAATCAGGGGAACATTCATATAAAATCGCTTCGGCAAATCCAAAGCATTGTATTTTTGAATATGTTTATTTTTCCAGACCCGATAGTAAAATTTTTGGTGATTCAGTTGATAAAATCAGACGTAAACTCGGTAAAAATCTGGCTATTGAAAAACCAACCAAAGGCGCAGATCGGGTTATTTCAGTTCCTGATTCCAGTAATACAACAGCTATTGGATATTCTCAGCGCTCCGATGCAAGGTTTGAAATTGGATTAATCAGAAATCATTATATTGGCCGAAGTTTTATCGAACCACAACAACAGTTACGTGATTTTTCAGTTAAAATTAAATTTAATACAATAGAAGGTGTATTGACAAACAGGAAAATTGTAATTGTTGACGATTCTATTGTCCGGGGAACTACTTTAAAAAAACTAATCCGAATAATTAAAAAAACCAATCCAAAAGAGGTTCATGTCAGAATAGGCTCGCCACCTGTAAAATATCCTTGTTTTTATGGAATGGATTTTCCTTCCAAAGAAGAATTGATTGCCAATAGTAAAAGTGTGGAAGAAATCAGAAAATATATAGATGCTGACTCTCTTGAATTTCTCACCATCGGTGGTTTGTTGGACTCTGTTTCTTTACCACGTGATTGCTTTTGCACTGCTTGTTTTTCAGGAAAATACATTGAACCTATTGAAAAGGAAGACAAATAAACAAATAATATAAGGAAAGTGAATTTCTATGATAAAATTAGATAAAAAGTATCTACAACCACTTGATTACCTGTTTATTTTCAGACCAACATTATTTTTTCCGATCTGGATAATAACCTTATCAGGGTATGAAGCATCTAAATTATTTAGCACTCAACAGGGAAGTTGGTGGACTCTTGATTTTAATTGGAATATTGTTTTTAACTTTTTTCTAATTACTCTGGCCTGTGGATCAAGTTTTATTTTGAACCAGATAAAAGATATTAAAACCGACAAAGAAAATAAAAAATTATTCTTAATCTCAGAAAATTATATTTCTGCTGAATTGGCATCAAAAATTGCCTACATTTCAATTATTATTTCTCTGATTGGACTTTTTATACAGGACTTAAGTCTTGGATTGCTTCTTTCCGGAGTTATTGCTATTTGGGGATACGTTTATAATTTTCCTCCATTTGAATGGAAAAACAAACCGATTCTGGGTGTGATTTCTAATTTAATTGTAGGAATATTTTTATTTTTAACCGGCTGGAAAATGTTTTCTCCAATCAATATATTAGCATTTGTAAGGTTTATTCCATATTTCTTTGGCTGGGGGGCAATAGCAATTTTGACAACAATTCCAGACTTTGAAGGTGATAAAAAAAATCAAAAACAAACAATCGCTGTCTTATTCGGTATTACTCAAACAATATGGATATCTTTTATTATGGTTATTATTGCTTTTATAAGTGGTTATTTGCTTGAAGATCCCTATATCACAAATCCTGTTTTATTATCAATTCCATTATTTATCATTACAGTTATTAAACCAAAAAATATTTGGGTTTTGCGAACTATAAGGTATTCTTTACTGTTTATCGCCTTATTTTTATGTGTTGGATATCCTTATTTTTTTGTTGTTATAATAATTAATTATTATTTATCAAGATTTTATTATATAAACAGATTTGATCTGGATTATCCCAGTTTTCATATCGAATAAAACAATGTTTGAGGAGAAAAATGATTAAAATTAATAAAAATAAATGTGATCTTTGCGGTTCCTGTGTTGCGGTCTGTCCTATGGATAGTATCGAAATGTTTGAAACCTATCTGAAAATAAATAAAAACTGCAATGAATGTATGATATGTGTGCATATTTGCCCTGTTGAGGCTTTAACCAAGGAAGATTCCGATAGGAGTAATGTATGATAAAAAAGGATTATGATGTTGTTGTTGTCGGTGGAGGACCTGCCGGTACAATGGCGGCTCAGCATGCTGCAAAACAAGGTGTTTCGGTAGCTCTTTTTGAAAAAGACCGTGAAATTGGCATTCCTGTTAGATGCGCTGAAGGAGTTAGCAAGAAATTCTTAAAAAAATATATTGATATTGATCCGCAATGTATTGCTTCTGAAATTAATAAAGTCCGTTTTGTTTCCCCGGCAAAACAAAAAATAGATTTCACAACTCTTAATCCGGGACTTGTTTTACATAGACGGCTTTTTGATCATTTTCTAGCAGAAAAGGCATCGGAAGCCGGTGCTCAAATTTTTATGAAATCCTATGTTCACGGAATGGATAATTATGATGGGAAAAGCCGAAAGATATTTATCAAACATTTTGACCAGGAATTTACAGTAAATGCCAAAGTAGTGATTGCTGCTGATGGTGTAGAATCAAGAATCGGGCGTTTTGCCGGAATTAAAACCTTTGTCAAACCGGAAGATATTGACGTATGTGTCCAGGCAACTATGGGAAATTTAAAAAATATTGATCCAACCAGAATAGAGATGTGGGTTTCCAATAAATGGGCACCCGGGGGATATGCCTGGGTTTTTCCTAAAGGACCGGAAATAGCAAATATAGGATTGGGTATATGCGGGAAATTCACCAATAAACCTTCTGCATTATCCTATTTTAAAAATTTTATTAAGGAAAATTTCCCTGAAGGAAGTGCATTAACAACCGTAGCGGGAGGTGTTCCGGTTGCAAAACATTTGGAACGATTAGTTTCTGATGGAGTAATGTTAATTGGCGATGCTGCCAGACAGGCAAATCCTTTAACCGGAGGTGGAATTCTATCAGGAATGGCTGCTGGAATGATTTCCGGAAAAATTGGAGCACAGGGAGTTTTACAATCTGATACCAGCTATAATTATCTCAAAGAATACGAACAAATATGGAAAAAAGGGATAGGTAAAGAGTATAATCGGTTTTATAGGTTAAAAAATAATTTGTTGAATTTATCCGATGAAAAATTTATCAAAATTGCCTCTGAATTTGAAAATTTAAAAGAGGAAGATATAACTATAACCAAAATTGTCGTTGCTGCTGTAAAAAACAATCCAAAATTGGTCAAAGATGCAATGCTGGCTTTTATCGGTTTTTAATCTTTATGAAAAAAATATTAAAAAATTTACATTTATCAAAATTTATTGCCTTTGATTTCGAAACCACTGGATTAGATGCAAAAAAGGATTCAGTAATTGAATTTTCCGCTACAATGTTTGAGGATGGAAAAATCAAAGATACTTTGAATTTTTTGTGCAACCCGGGATTCGAAATTCCTAAAGAAATCCAGCTTCTGACAGGCATTACAACAGAAATGGTAAAAGATCAATTACCCTTTGAAAAGCAACTAATCAAAGTACTGGATTTTTTTAAAGATTTACCTTTAGTTGCTCATAATGCGGCGTTTGATATTGGTTTTCTGAAGCGCTATATTAAAAATGATATTACAATCCGATTAAACAATCTTCCCAATCGAATTTATGATACTATGTATTTATCTCAGGCATTCTTCTTTTATTTACCAAATCACAAACTTGCTACAGTTACGGAATATTGTGGATTCTCGGCAAAAGGTTCACATAGAGCAGAAGTGGATACTGTAAATACCGGGAAAATCTTCCTAAAACTGATTGAACGGGCAATGTTGTATGATTATGAGACTTTTCAAACAATTAATATGATTCTTGAAGGATGTGACGATCCTAACAAGTGGCTTTATCGGAATATCTCTGAATTAATAATATTGTCAAAATCTGTCGGAACCAAAAAGAAGCCCAAAATTGATTGGATAGAAAAAAGTAATTTTTATGGTGAAGCCGGAGAAATTTCGGAAAAAGACCTTCAATCTGATAAAATTTGTGATCAATTCTTTAATGCTAATGGTAAGATTGCCAATGTGTTACCCGATTATGAAATGCGTCCGCAACAAAAAGAAATGGCTGAAATTATTCTGGAAACTTTGAAAAAAAATAAAAATTGCATGGTTGAAGCCGGAACTGGTGTTGGTAAATCCCTGGCTTATTTATTACCGTCATTAATTTGGAAAAAACAAATCGGAGAAGAAAGCAATCGTATTGTAATTGCAACAAATACCAAAAACCTTCAGGAACAAATTTTCTATAAAGAAATCCCTTTTATTTTTGATAAACTTAAATTTCCATTTAAATCTGTAATGCTAAAGGGACGTTCTAACTATATTTGTTTAACTCGCTGGAACAGACTGCTTTCTGAGATTGGTTACAAGGTTCATATTAGCCAAAGAACTGCAATAATTCCAATTGTGATATGGCTACGCCATACAATTACCGGCGATATTTCTGTAAATAATGGTTTTAAAATCAGTTATTATCGAAAAATTTGGAATGATATCTGTTCCGAACCAGGATATTGTACTACTAATGTATGTAGAAAATATGGTGGTTGCTATTTAGGAAAAATCCGCACACAGGCTTTTTCTTCCGATTTAATGATCGTAAATCATTCCTTATTGTTAGCTGATTCAGCAGCCAATAAACAGGTTTTGCCGGAATATTCGGTCTTAATTGTTGATGAGGCTCATAATCTCGAAAATAATGCTTACAGATATTTTGCCTCTAATATCAGCATGATACAATTAAAATTCTTACTTGATTCAATAATAACTGAAAAAAGCCCCGAACGGGGCAGACTTGTAGATTTAATGCAAATATGCAGACAGTTAAAAAAATTAAATATAGTTAATGATAATATTGACAAAATTAAGACAGATATTGAAAATTTAAGGTTTGACAGTGAAATATTTTTCAAGGAAATAGCCAATGAAAAAATTGCAAAAGTCAGTACAAGTGAACTGTCTTTTGGTATCAAAAAACGTTTTAAAGATTTTACCCAGGAATTTCCAAAAAGAAAAAAAACTGTTAATAAACTTCTTAAATTAATTTCCGGAATAAAGATCAATCTTTCCAAATTAATTGATCAAGTTGACGAAATAGTAATCGACATACCAGAGATTTTCAAGGAAATCAAAAATGATTTAAAGTCTAATATTGGGCATTTGGATGAGTATTATAATACTCTCATTGTAATTTCAGAAAGTAATAACGATAATTTGATTTTTTGGTATGAAATTGACAATCGTGGTAAAAACATTGCAATGGAAATCAATTATACACCTTTAAATATTTCAAAAAAACTTTTTGACTTTACATATAATGAATTGGAAAGTGTAATTTTAACTTCTGCCACGCTTCAGATCAATAATAGTTTTGATTATATGAAAAACAGGGTGGGATTTTCGTTGTTTAAACCTGAAAATGTTATAACAAAATCTGTAGGTTCACCATTTTTGTACAATGAGCAAATGAGATTTTTTACATATCATCGTGAATTTAACCAGATTAATACTTACAATTCAGTAGCAGGTTTGATCCAGAAACTGGCAACTAAAATCAATCGTGGGATGTTGGTTTTATTCACTTCGTACAAAGCCTTAAAAGATATTTATTATCGTATTGAGCCTGCTTTAAAGCAATCTAATATTAAGTTATTGGCCCAGGGTTTCGGAAGTTCCAGGACTGCCATTTTAAATGAATTTAAAGCCAGTAAAAATGGAGTTTTGCTCGGAACAGACAGCTTTTGGGAGGGAGTAGATATTATTGGAGATGCTCTGCAGATTCTTGTAATTTCAAAATTACCTTTTGCAGTACCTTCAGAGCCTATTATTGAAGCCAACATGGAAACTATTAACAACAAAAACAAAAGAGGTTTTATTGAATATTATGTACCGGAAACCGTATTGAAGTTTCGCCAGGGAACAGGCCGGTTGATAAGGTCAACTGCTGATTACGGAGTAATTATTAACCTGGATAACAGGGTAGATACAAAAAGATATGGAAAACTATTTAAAGATTCTTTGCCGGTTACTGCCAAATCTATCATTGGTGATAGTGAACTTATCGGAGCAGTAGAAAATTTTTTTAGTAACAAACATATTATTTGAAAATTTTAGAACATTTAAACAAAAAGAAAGATTATTATGTCATCAGAATTTTATCGTGAAACAAAAAATATTATTGCAAATAATAAAAAATTAGTATTGTCAACTAATGTCAAGGGAAATTCAATTGTAAATGAATTAAAATATATACATCAAAGTTTTGATTTGTATTTTTATTTAAATAATTCAATACCAATGGCAAAACATTTTGAATATAATCCATATACGGAAATGATTATTGGATTTTCAGACACTTCAACTGGAATTATATATTCAGGTAGAGTGATTAAAGTGACTGATCGTGAGGAACTTGTAAAAATTGCAAAAAAATATTCCAAAAAATTTGGTAAGCATGTTACTTATTCTAAAAATTTTGCTTTATATAAAGTTGTTCCCCTGGAAATTCGTCCTAAAATTGAGACCAACAAAAATAAAAATGATTTTTTGAATTTTCCCAATTACCAGGAGTCTCTGGGAAAGAAAACAACAAGAAGTATTAAAAATTCAATAAAACTATGGATTAATATTACAAGAGCGCCGTTTTTTACAGCCAGTTTAGCCCCATTACTATTAGGAACTGCTATTGCCTGGAATACTCACAATGTTTTTAACCTGCAAGTCTTCTTATACGCCCTGATTGGAGTTTTATTTGCTCATGCCGGGATCAACATGCTAAATGATTATTCAGATCACAAAACCGGAAATGATGAGGCAAATTTGCACCACAATCAGTTTTCTGGTGGAAGTCGGATTATTCAAAATAAATTACTCACTCCTGAAAAAATTCTAAAGTTTTCTTATTTATTTATTTTTATCAGTGCGCTTTTAGGCTTAAAAATAAATTCACTTATTGATGGAAATTTTTTATTAATTATCGGAATAGGAGGGATGCTAACCGGAATCCTTTATTCTGCTTTACCATTTAAATTAGCCTATCACAGAATTGGTGAATTACTGGTATTTTTAGGATTTGGTTTTTTTATTACATTAGGTAGTTATTTCGTTCAAATTCAAGAAATTGAATTATTCCCAGTTTTGGCATCTATTCCAACAGCAATTCTAATTTGGTTGATTATTTATATTAATGAATTTCAAGATTTTAAAGCAGATAAAGAGTCTGGTAAAAAAACCCTGGTAGTTTTAATCAATAATAAAAAAACAGCTATTAGAATTTATCAAATCATGGTTATACTACCATTTGTAATTATTCCGATATTAATTTTTCTTACCAATTTAACTGCATATAGTTTATTATTTTTTCTGATATTACCTATGGCAATTATTGCAATTAGGAAATCAAATATTTTTTATGAAAAAATCTATGAATTACTGCCTGTTAATCAACTGACAATAGGAATGCATTTTCTCGGGACAATATTATTAGTACTTGCATTTGTATTAGATAAAATATTTTAATTCTAATTAATATTTGGTTTTGATTATGCCTTGTAGAGTTTTAATGATTTCGTAAAAAGAATAGAAGATGTCTTTCCGTCGAAAGCAGGAAATATTCTGAGGCGGCGTAGCAACGAATAATCTCATTGGTAATGGGCTGGGATTTTTCATTCGAAACTCTCTCAGAATGATTTGATTTCCACTTTTTACGAAACCATCAGTTTTAATAAAGCTGTTTATTAATTAAATTTCGCAAGGCTTAATCAAATAATAAATCCGGGTTAAAATCAAGACCTAAGTGTAAAATTTAAAATCTGAAAAATAATCTCAATATAATCCAACCAAAAAAATATCAATTAAAACAAAAAGTAGAAGATACAGTTATTACAGAGTATATATTTTCTCACGTCGCTAAGTTTACATAATATATCTTATGTACAATAACGGATAGATTAAATTTCTACCTCTGCTAAATCATCTGCTACTATTATACTACAGTAATTATTTGTTTCTGAAAGAGATGCCTGTAATGCTTTTGTATTAATTTCGGGATGAATATGTGTGATTATAATCGATGATGGTTTTGCGGCCTTAATTAATTTTTGGATTTTTTTTGGCGTCATATGGCCTCTAATTGGATTCTCATCTGATGAAGAGCATTCAATTAATAATAAATCTGCGCTACGGGACGCTAAAACAAGGTTTTCGCAATAATCAGTATCACCACTATAAACAAAAGTTTTATTGCAGGAATCAGTAAATTTAAAAATCAGACTCTCTTCTGTATGATCCGCTTTGAAACACTGAACCTTATATCTGTTTAATATAATTTCATTTTGAATAATCGCCGGAATTTTAACTTGTCTTTTATTCGAAATAATCCATTTTTTATAAATTTCTAATAATTTATGATAAAACTTTTCAAATTCAGGATGCCCGTGAATAAATAAATTCTTTAGATTGTTAGATACGTCATAAGGATAATATTTATAAGCAAATAATAATGGAATTAAGTCATTTGTATGATCTATATGAAGATGTGAAAAAAATATTCTGGATATATCCCAGATATTTCTACCTGCCTTTGCAATTTGTCTGCAAGTTCCTGAGCCACAATCCAACAATACTGTTTCTCCCTCAATATCAAGGAGATACGCTGGATTTGATCTGTTTTTTTCAGGATAAAAAGTTCCTGAGCCTAATATTATTAATTTCATTAGCAAGTTAAGTGGAAAAGTCCACATTTGTTGGAATTATTATTTTTATTAAACTCTATGACTGCATCGTCGGTTTTCCCTGAGTACAAGCAACTTAGGCCGAGTTTCTCAAGTAAATTTATCAATTTTGGATCGATTTTCATTCTGCCGAAGGCACCGGTTCCAATAAATAGAGATGACATTGGATATTCCAGAATTTCCTGAATATCATTTTCATCCAAAAAATGTCCGGCTTTCCGACGCCAATTGGAATATATTCTATTTCCTATGATCATCAAATCTGATGTATAGGTCTCCCCTTTTATAACCATTTTTCCAAAAGAATATTTTTCAATTTTCATTTAATTCATCTTCAAACATGAATAATAAATTGTGATAAATATTATCTTCAAGGATATTTGAATATTTTCCAATTAATTCGGCCAAGTCATTGCTGTAGTCAACAAATTCCCACTGGCAGATATTTTCTCCACCTATATTTTTTTCCATAACATATTTATAATCAGGATTTTCGTTACATAATGAAAATTTAATTACAGGAGAATATGTTAAATTACCTGATTGAAAATCATTCAATTCCATTGTTTCTGCACCTATGGAAATTGATAATACACCATCAATTTTCTCAAGATCCAGGTTTGGAGTATATATATAAATTTTATTTTGTTTAATATCCACATCAAATTTTTTTAATTTTGTATATTTTTTTATTCCATCTATAACAAGGTCAACATCTGTAGTAGAAAAGCCGATTAAACCCTCTTTTCTTAAAAAAACCTGTCCATGAGTATTTTCATATACTTCATATCCTTTTGGAATTTTTCCAAGAACATTTTCATCCTGTTTTTTTGAAAAAAAATATCTGGCATTACCCTTTTTTGTAATTTTTTTATGCAGATAATACAAATCACCTTTTTTGTTTTGATAATATATTTTCATAATTTGATTCTCATAGTTAACAACAAGTTATATCCATTATTATAATTTCCGATTTTTTTTAAATTGTGATTTATGATTTCTATTTTCTTAATAATATTTAGATCATGTAAAATATAGCAAAGATAATTAATGATTTTTAAATATATTAAAAGCATCTGTTTAATAGCCTTAATTTTTGTTAATATTAAAGTAAATTAAAAATTCAATTTAAACAACAAAATAATTGATTAATATTTAAAAAAGGTATATATTAGGTCGCTTTTTAGAACACAATGCGCCCATGGCTCAATTGGATAGAGCGTCTGGCTACGGACCAGAAGGTTAGGGGTTCGACTCCTCTTGGGCGTACAACCTCCAAAAAAATATCTGTCAAAGGAAATTCGAAAGAATGAAAAGATGTATTTTATTGTTTTCAGGTGGATTAGATAGTGTTATTGCTGCACATTTATTAATAAAACAAAATATTGAAGTTATCGGACTACATTTTGTTTTACCCTTTAATGCGAATATAGGCAAAACGTTTAAACCTTTAATTGACAGTGCTAAACTTCTTGATATTCAACTTGTTATACATGAAGAGAAAGAGGATTTTTTAGAAATTGTAAAAAAACCAAAATTTGGTTTTGGTAAAAACATAAACCCTTGTATCGATTGTCGAATTTTCCGGTTAAAACAAGCTCATAAATATATGCTCGAACAAAATGCATCATTTATTGCAACCGGTGAAGTAGTTGGGCAAAGACCAATGTCTCAGCATAAAAGAGGATTGGGTATCATTCTTCAGGAAAGCGGATTGTCCGAATTATTACTTCGCCCTTTATCAGCAAAATTACTGGAACCGACAATTGCAGAAAAAAATAATTGGGTAAATCGTGAGGATTTTTTAGCTATTGAAGGACGCACACGTAAAATTCAACTTGAATATGCAAAAAAACATAATCTTCAATATGAATCACCAGCCGGAGGCTGCATATTAACAGCAAAAGAAATAGTTCCTAAATATCAAGACCTTGTAAAACATATTCCGGAATATACTTTACCTGACTTCAAATGCTTAGCCTATGGAAGACACTTCCGCCTCTCCCCTGCTTTTCGTCTAATTATTGGACGTGATCAGGCAGAAAATAATTACCTGGAAAAATTAGAGATTAAATCGGATTACCGAATTGAAATGGCCAATATTACCGGTCCGATTGGAATTGGGAAAGGCACACCAACAGCACAGGATATTCAACTTGCATGTGATTTAATAGCCAGATATTCAAGTGATCGAAAAAAATTAAAAACCAATGTAAAAGTTATTAAAGATGGATTAGAAAAAATTTGGGATTCCACTCCGGTTTCTCCCCAAATAGCAGAAAAATTACGCATGCAATGATTTTATAATCTTGTTGACATTAAACCACAGAATCCCCTCAATGCCAAATAGTTAATTGCAGACTGGTTGAAAAGATGAAAGATTAAATGCAGGATATAAACCAGATATTATTCCGACTGCAACAATTAAGATTAATAAGACAGAAATATAATACCAGCTGTTTTCTGAGAAAAATTGTATCTGTAAATTTTTCCCTGAAATATTATTAAAATGAAGTTGCAGTTTTCACTATAATAATTAAAAAAAATAGTGAGGTCAAGTTGAGGAAAACAGATTCAATTATAAATTGTAATAATAATGCTTTCTGATTTGTATTAGAAATAAAAATTTAAAGATATTCCTATATTATTTCCGGTAAGATCAACCTCATCTAAGCCACTATCAGAAAATTTATCTGTAATATCATCTATGTCCATTAATTGCATTATCATGCTACGCCTGTTCCAATCAGCAGAGATACCCAATGCTTGAAAAGGTCGGACTTCAACTCCCAATCCATAAACAAGACCCCACGAGGCATATGACGGACCACCAATTGATTCAGCATAATCATAAGCCTTCATAAATAGCATGTTAAATGAGTAACCAATATTGAAATAGGGATAAAAGAGTGGATAGCGTATGGGAGCCACTTTTAACTCAAAAGTTACCTGGGGACTCCAGGTTACCATAGAATACCCGGTCTTTTCTTCATTTTTTGATAAATTCTTAAGCCAGTCAAAAGCTTCAGCACGAAATAAACCAATGCTAAAATCAAAACCTATAAAGGTGACTTCATTGGTGCTATAAAATTCAACACCTTTAAATGATTCTATTTCAGAAAAAGATGTAGAATTTGGAATGTCTGCATCAAATAATAAAACATTGGAAGAAATTGCCTGATTAATTGCTTCAATATGTTGATTAAGCCCTTTTTCAACTCCTTTATTATTTGCGACATACCTTATTTTAAAACAATTTTTATACTTTGCTTTTACTTTTTTTTCCGGTTCTTTATAGACAACTTTTTCCTGGGTTATTTTTGAAAGCGCAATATTAAGATTGAGTTTCTGGTTTGTATTTAATAAATATGAATCTGTCCATTCTTCATATCCACTTTTTTTGATTGTTAATCTATGTTTATATTCTGGTTCAATTTTGATTTGTAAAGGTGAGACTCCCTTATAATTACCATTTAAAAAAATCTCAGCAGCAGCAGGTTTAGTTATTATATTTATGGCAGAAAATTCTTTTTCTATTACATACTCAGATTTTTCAACGCCTGAAATTTGTTGAGCGATTGCCGGCATTGCTTTAGTTAAAACATCACCAAGACTACCTTTAATATCTTCAATGGCTGTTGCTTCAATTTTCCCCGATTCAACATCCATAAGTCTAACACTTACTGTATAGAATTCACCAATTTTACTTATAGAACCTGCTATCATTTTGTTTACACCAACAAGTTTTCCAATTTCAATCGCACATTCATTTGAGGTACATCCAGAAAGTTGAAATTCCATTTCATTCAGAATCTGGCTTACTTTGTCACGTTCCATTACTTCATAAATTCCAACATTAAATACTTCATTGCTAAGTCGATCGGTTAAAGCCTTTCCCTCAGACTTTGTAATACCATTAGCATCTAATTCAAGAATTGCTACAGCTTGTCTTTCTTGTTTTATTTCCGATCCATCCGATTTAGTTGTGTCCTGTTTATTTGTTACTTCAGGTTCATCGGTGCGCAAATTATATACATCCTGTGAAAACATTAGAGAAGATGTTAGAAATAGGGAAATTATCACAATTTTAATTTTATTCATTATACACCTTTAATATTATTAAAATAAATTGTATCAAAATATTATCTAATTCAAATATAGAAATAATTTAAAAAAAGTGTAATAAAAATATTACTCATGTGATTTTTACCACAAGTTATTGGTTATGAATTAAATATAGGAAAATATGGAAGTTTTTTTTCTTGGACAGAATATTATTTTTTAATAGATTGATTTAATGTATAAAACAAAAATGGAAAATATCTATGTCGTCCCAATCTATTAAATATAATAACAAAAACAATGAATCTGAAAAATCAAATATTCGAAGTATTTTGTTGGTTATCAGTCGATTAAATGAAACTAATTAAGGTATTAATGGAGTGTATATGAAATCTAAAAAGGAAATTTTGATTACATTTCTCCTGTTTATTCTCTTGTTTCAATCCTGTGCCTCTTCTCTGAAATTAGATATTTCCATTAGTAAAAGTTGTTTTAAAGATGGTAAGGAGCCGCTGACTCTGTATGTTTTATCAGAGTCTGTTTTTGATGAAATTGTAGAACTTAAAAAAGAATATAAACGAAGAACCAATTCATTAATAAGCCAAAAAGATTCATCTTTGGAAAAAATGAAAAATCAATTTTCTAATTATGAAAAAAAATTATTAGAATTTGAAAACAGGTATAATTTAATTAAAACTAATTATCCAAATGATTATTTGCGAAATATTAAGATTAGACCAATCCGCTTTCAGAGAATTGGAAATTTATGTCAATTATGGATAAAAATTTTCAATTATGGTGACGCTCATATTGACAGTTTACAAATAGCAGTTTATTCAGAGCAGGACACTTTAAGTACTAATATATCTATTAGAGAACCTGTTACTGCAGATAATATTATTATTTACAAGAAAATATACTTTGACATTTCTAATAATAAGGAATTATTGGATTCAGTAACAATGTCCTTTATAGACAATAAAAATATTCTAAATTGTAAAGCAACCAGGGTATATTCTAATTTTGAGAAGAATTTAAATCCTTTAAAAAATGAAATTAAGACTTTAAAAAATAAGTTATTAGCACTTGCTATTGAAATTGAAACCTTTTCAGAAATAAAAAAACAATCCATTAATAATTCAGTTATTTTGCCAATAAATAATATTATTGCAAATAAATTGGAAAAAAAATCAATGTTTAAAGCCAAAATAAAAAAATCCGGCCTTGTGCGATATCACAACTTAGATAAAGGACTGTATTTTATATTTTTAATAGAAAATCAAGATAGTCCACGGCAATTTTATTCCGATATTACCTTAATGAAGAAAAATAATCGGGTTAGGGTTGACGAAACAGGAAAGACAAGAGTATTTATCAATAACAAATAATTAGAGATATTATCAGAAATACTAAAAACAAATATTATGATAAAATCTTTTTTTAAAAACATATGACACCTGGATTGAAATTTAAAGAAATACTAAATATCTTACTTGAAGGAATTAAAAAACTCCAAATGATTTTTAAAAATATGCAAATCCAGGCTCTTTTTTTTATGGACAGTTCTCTTAAATGGCTAACAATTATCATGTATTATATGAATAACGAAAATAAGATAAATCATGTGTAATAATCTTGTATATATTACAATATATAACTATCTTGATTGTTATATATATGCATATTTTGGTCTGATAACCAGTATGTTAGCAATCTTTACTTTAATAATACGGGATATTTTATTTTTGCTAATTTGTAATAATTATGAAATATTTTTTCAATGTTAAAGACATTAATATTACATAAAAATTTTATCATTATACTTGGAATATTTTCCATTATAACCTTTGTTGGAACCTTGTTATTAATTCCAATTATTTTAATTCACCTTCCCTCCCATTATTTTACAGGGAAAAAAAGAAAGATTTTAATTTTTGATAATCACCATAAATTTCTTCGTTTGATACTAATCATTTTTAAGAATATACTTGGTGTTCTATTTATCTTAACTGGAATTATTTTACTTTTTATTCCGGGTCAGGGTTTACTAACAATATTGGTTGGTATTTTGTTTTTAGATTTTCCCGGCAAATATAAAATTGAAAAAATATTAATACAAAACCCTTCAATATTTAAAACAGTAAATCGCATTCGCCAAAAAGTAAATCGAATTCCTTTTGAAAAACCGTAATTTTTTAATAATTATAAAATATATTATCCAATTTCCCAGATTACTTTAATTACTTGTTTTTTGGGAATAAGGCAATAATCCACCTTATCAATTATAAAATTACTAATTTTCTAATTCGCTGAACGTCAACTTGTTGTACCAGTAAATAAAAAAGTACAAAATATAGTATAATTTTACTTGACAATACATAAATGAATTTTTAACTTTTTTCTGTCAAAATAATAAATAATTATTATTAATTTTTATAAAAAAGGTGTGAGTATGGCAAAAATTTCAAATATTGATATTAGTAAAATTGAATTACAAGAGATTCCGTCAACTAATATAAATAAATTTTCCGGTAAGCAACAATTAAGTGTATTTAGTAACCAAAAACAATTATCTTCATTTTCCGAGAATGCAACCCAGGTAATTAAAAAAAGATATCTTATGAAAGATAAAAAAGGAAATCCTATTGAAACTCCGGATGGAATGCTACGAAGAGTTGCTACCAGTATTGCTAAAGCTGATGAAAAATATTCAGGTAAGGGAAGTGTACAAAAAACAACTGAAATATTCTATGAACTTCTTGCCAATAAAGATTTTTTACCAAACTCCCCTACCCTCATGAATGCCGGAAAGGAATTGGGACAATTATCGGCATGTTTTGTTTTACCTATTGATGATTCAATGGACTCAATTTTTCAATCGTTGAGAGATACTGCATTAATACATAAAAGCGGCGGTGGCACAGGCTTTTCTTTTAGCAGGATCAGACCCAAGAATAGTATAGTTCGTTCAACCAGCGGCGTAGCAAGTGGACCGGTTTCTTTTATGAAAGTATATAATGCATCTACTGAAGCAGTCAAACAAGGTGGAACACGTCGTGGAGCAAATATGGGTGTGCTTAGAGTTGATCATCCGGATATTTTGGAATTCATAAACTGCAAAGTCGACAATAAAGAATTAAATAATTTTAATATTTCTGTCGGAATTACTAATGATTTTATGGAGAAAGTACGAAAAAGAGAACATTATGAATTAATTGATCCGTCAGATGGCTCGGTAACCGGTACATTAAATGCTGCTGAGGTTTTTAAAGTTATTGCAGAAAATGCCTGGAAAAACGGCGACCCAGGTATTCTCTTCATTGATCAGATTAATAAAGCCAATCCAACTCCTAAATTAGGCGATATTGAAGCTACTAATCCTTGCGGTGAACAACCTTTGTTAGCCAATGAAGCTTGTAATCTGGGTTCTATTAACCTATCAAATTTTGTTGAAGATGGTAAAATAAATTTTGACAGGTTGGGAAATACAGTAAAGACTTCTATCCATTTTCTTGACAATGTAATTGATGTTAATAAATATCCCTTAAAGAAAATTGAAAATAGTGTAAACAAAAGTCGTAAAATTGGACTTGGTGTAATGGGTTTTGCTGATGTTTTATTTCAGTTAGGTATTCCCTATAATTCTGATAAAGCATTGAACATTGCTGATGAAATTATGAGTTTTATCTATCTAGAATCTCAAAAAGCCAGTGAAAAACTTGGACAAAAACGTGGAACATTTCCGGAATGGAATAATTCTATTTATTATCCAGATGGACCAAAACTTCGAAATGCTACATTTATTACTATTGCCCCTACTGGTACAATTTCTATGATTTCTGATTGCTCCAGTGGTATTGAGCCTATTTTTTCATTGGTTTTCACAAAAAGGGTTATGGATGGAACTGATTTTTTGTATGTTAATCCTCATTTTGAGAAAACATGTAAAGACGCCGGAATATATTCAAAAGAATTAATGGAGAAGGTTGCAAAAAAGGGATCTATACATGATATCAATGAGATACCGGATTCTATAAAAAAAGTTTTTGTCACTGCTCATGATATTGGACCCGAATGGCATGTTAGAATGCAGGCAGCCTTTCAAAAATGGGTAGATTCAGCCGTTTCAAAAACATGTAATTTTCCAAACTCCGCTACTTCACAGGATGTGATAGATGCCTATTGGCTGGCTTACGAAGCTAAATGTAAAGGTATAACAATATACAGAGATGGCAGCCGTGATGAACAGGTACTTTATACCGGTAATATCAAAGATAAAAAAATACAGACACCTCTATCTGTTATTACAGATTCTCATCAAACTACTATTCAGAGTAAAAGAGTTCATCCCAGAATCAGACCTCAGGAAACAAAGGGAATAACAAAAAGAATCCGTACCGGTTTAGGAACATTATATGTTACAATAAATGAAGATGAATCGGGATTATGTGAAATTTTCACCAATATTGGAAAAGCCGGTGGTCAGGCCCAGGTGGAATCAGAATCTATCAGCCGATTAATATCCCTGGCCTTAAGATCCGGGATTGATGCCGAGGATATTATTAAACAATTAAAAGGAATTGGTGGACCAAGCCCAATTTGGGAAAATGGAACTAAAATATTATCAACACCCGATGCAATAGCAAAAGCATTGGAATCCTATATCGAAGATAAAAAGGGAAAAAATATTGAGCAACCAACCCGACATACTACTTTTTCAATAAAAGAGACCCCAGCAAAAGAGACAGTAACAATGCAGAGTACAGAAACAATTTCTGATTCCGAAATTCTTTTGGATAATAAAAAAACCATAACAATATGCCCGGAATGTGGTGGTACAGTATATCATGAAAGTGGATGTGTAACTTGTCCATCATGCGGGTATTCAAAATGTTAAAATAAATTGCTCGGTGTAAGGAGGGTTAAGGGTGTATCTTTAGAGGTGATACACCCTGTTTTTTTACAGAAAAAAATGTAAGTTCATATAAAATCAAATATATTATTAATTTCAGTTAGATAAAAGATCAAACGTAAAAACAGTATTTCCCTTTTCATCTTTTATCGGATAAAAACCCATTTTCAATAAATATTTTACATGACTTTCATTGACTTCATAACATATAAGTGTCTTTATTCCTTTTTCAAGGAAAAAATCACGTTTCTTCTCAAATAAATATTTGCCAATTTTAAAATCCCGAAAATCCGGTATTACAAAATCAAGTTTGATTAGAAAAACTTCATTATCTTTTTTTTCACCAACAAAAACTCCAGCCGGAACCAAGTTTCTTAAAATATAAAAACCAAAATCAGTGTCCTTAATTACAAAATCATAATCCGGAATATATTTAGTTATCTCTTTTTTATAAAAATTAAAAAAGTACCTGATATATTTAGAATTATTGGTAAATTCCAAAATTTTAAAATAATCTTCACTTTTATAAATTTTATATAAATGATAAATATTTGTTAAGGCCAAAAATCCGTTTAATAAAGCTACGGGAAAAGAATGGATGAGAAATCCATATAATGAAAAAATTGTTGATCCTACAAAATTAATCCAGCGGAGCCTGATTATTGAATTCATCATTAGTGAAATTGCTAAAATAACTGATGCAATATATCCAATTATTTCTAAAATCATTTTTTATTTTCCTTGTTTTTATTCAGAGTTACCCAAAATTGGTTTTGAAATTTAATTATTTTTATAATAGTCTGAATTATTATTTTTTCAAAAAAAATGTCCTGAAATATTTCAGGACATTAAAGTTATAATTAAGAAAATATGATATTTTATTCTTCTCTCACATCTTCTTCTTTTTTCTTAATTTTTTCGTCAATTTCTTTAATATATTGATCAGTCAATTCCTGCAATTTATCAATTGCATCATGAGATTCGTCTTCGGAAATTTCTTTTTCTTTTTCAAATTCTTTAATCATATCTTTATCATTGCGGCGAATATTTCTGATTGCAACTTTACTCTCTTCACCTATTTTATGTACTAATTTCACCAGTGTTTTTCTACGTTCTTCTGTTAAAGAAGGAATGGGTAGGCGAATTAAATTACCATCAGTCATAGGGTTTAATCCTAAATCAGAAGTATTAATAGCTTTTTCAACTTCATGGATCGCTGATTTATCAAAGACCTGAACAACAATCAACCTTGGATCAGGTGCAGCTACATTTGCAACCTGCTTTAAAGGTACTTTTGATCCATAATAATTTACCTTTATTCCGTCCAATATTGTTGGCGTTGCTCTACCGGTTCTTACTGTTGCTAAATCGTGTTGCAGATTAACAATACTTTTTTTCATTCGTGTTTCAGCATCTTTTAAAATATCATTGATCATTTTTCCTCCAGGAAACAATTGTACCGATTTTTTCACCACTTAAAATTTTCTTTAGATTTCCGGATTTGGTCATATTACAGACAATTATCGGTAAGTTGTTGTCTTTACACAGGGTAAAAGCTGTAATATCCATAACTTTTAATTCTTTATCTATAGCAGTTTTAAAATCTAATTCGTCGAATTTTATTGCATCTTCAAATTTAACAGGATCTTTATCATAAACTCCTTCGACCTTAGTAGCTTTTATTAATAAATCTGCTTTAATTTCAACAGCTCTCAGAGCAGCACCTGAGTCAGTACTAAAAAAAGGTCTTCCGGTCCCGGCGCTAAAAATTACTATATTTTCATTTTCCAAATAGTCTATAGCATTTCTAATAACCATTGGTTCTGCAATATCATTCATTTGGACGGCAGAAAATAATTTTGTTTTCATACCTTTACCAATAAGAGCATCCTGAACAGCCAGTGCGTTAATAACAGTAGCCAACATTCCCATATAATCAGCCCGTACTCTGTCCATTCCCTGTTCACTGGCACTAAGACCACGAAAAATATTTCCACCGCCAATTACAATGCCAATTTGCACACCTAATTTTTTAACAGAAATAATCTCTTCGGTTACAGCGTTCAGTGTATCCTGATCAATTCCAAAGCCTTTATTACCAGAAAGCGCCTCTCCTGAAAACTTCAGTAAGACGCGCTTATATTTTAAATCAATCATAGTATTATTTTTACTAATTATTTTTCACCTATTTGATAACGGGCAAATCTGGAAATATGAATATTTTCACCGACTTTGGAAATTGTTTCTGTTAAATATTCCTTAATAGTAAGATCGGTATTTTTAACAAATTGCTGTTCTTCAAGACATTGTTCCTGAAAAAATTTATTCAATCTGCCCTCAACTATTTTGTCTAACACTTTTTCCGGTTTGCCTTGTAATTTGGCTTGTTCTCTGTAAATTTCTGATTCTTTGGCAATTAGATCTTTATCAATTTCTTCTCTTCTAATTGATACGGGATTTGTTGCTGCAATATGCATTGCAACGTCAGATACAAAAGTTTGAAATGCCTCTGTATTGGCAACAAAATCGGTTTCGCAATTTACTTCAATTAAAACGCCAATTTTATTTCCCGGATGTATATAAGATAATACCACACCTTCATTGGCAGCTCTGTTTGATTTTTTTTCTGCTTTGGCAATTCCTTTTTTTCTTAAATTATCAATTGCCTTTTGTAAATCACCTTCAGCTTCTTGAAGTGCTGCTTTACAGTCCATCATACCACTGCCGGTTTTATCTCTTAATTCTTTAACTTGTTGTGCTGAAATTTTCATTAAATTAACTTCCAATATTTATTATTTTTTTTCAGTTTCTACCGGTTGTTTGCCACCTAATCTTGTATTTTTTGCTTCAAGACTTGCATTTGCCATTGAATTAACAATTGTCTGTACTGCCTGTACAGAATCATCATTTGCAGGAATTGGAAAGTCAACAGTGGTTGGATCTCCATTTGTATCAACAATACCTACGACCGGAATATCCAGTTTTTTTGCTTCTTTAACTGCAATATGATCGTGAATAATATCAGTAACAACTACAGCACCTGGCAGACGTTTCATATCTTTAATCCCACGATGTAAATCTGAAAGTTTGATTCTTTCTCTTTCCATCATGAGTTTTTCTTTTTTTGTCAAACTTGGATCATATCCTGTTGATTTTGCTTTTTCAAGATTACGTAAATGACGGATACTTTTTTTAATAGTAGAAAAGTTAGTCAAAGTTCCACCAAGCCATCTCTCGACAACATAAAACATTCCACATTGATCTGCTTCATTTTGAACAGTATCTTTAAGTTGTTTTTTTGTGCCAACAAATAATACATCTTCACCATTTCTCACAGTTTCACGGATAAATCTGTTTGCGTTTTCAAGACATTCAACGGTTTTTTGTAAATCAATTATATGAATTCCATTTTTTTTCATGAAGATATAATTCTTCATTTTTGGATTCCATTTTCTATTTAAATGGCCGAAATGCGCTCCGGCTTTCCACAATTTTTCGAAATTTAATTCACTCATAAAATTACAACTTCCTGTTTAACGTTTAGAGAATTGATAACCGCGTCGAGCACCAGCAAGACCATATTTTTTTCTCTCTTTAACTCTGGCGTCTCTTTCAAGTAATCCCGCTGATTTAAGTCTGGGGCGAAGATCAGCATCTGTTTTCTCTAAAACACGTGCCAGGGCTAATCTCAGGGCGCCTGCCTGACCGGTTTGCCCACCACCTTTAATATTTACACTAATATCGTATTTATCTTTAGCTTCACATATCTCTAAGGGTTTCATTATATCAAGTTTCAAAGAATCACGGCAGAAATAATCATTAAAATCATGATTATTAACCAAAAACTTCCCAGTTCCGGCCTTAATTCTAAGCCTGGCAACTGCTCTTTTCCGGCGTCCAAGTGATATATACTCTAACTTCGGCATTAATTATCCTTCCAATTCTAAAGGTTTAGGTTGCTGTGCTGCATGTGGATGCTCAGGTCCGGCATAAACCTTTAACTTATTAAACATACTTTTTCCGAGGGTATTATGCGGTAACATTCCTTTAACTGCATTTTTTATAGGAAAATCAGGATGCTTTTTCATCATGTCTTTGATGTCGGTAAATTTTTCACTTCCAATATATCCGGAATGTGAAAAATAGGATTTGTTATCCATCTTTTTACCTGTCAATCTGATTTTTTCCGCATTTATAACAACAACAAAATCACCGTTATCCATATGTGGCGTGAATTCCGGTTTATGCTTTCCTCTTAAAATAGATGCTATCTGGCTGGCAATTCTTCCCAGAACTTTATTCTCTGCATCTACTACAAACCAATTTTTCTTTACTTCTTCTACTTTTGGGTAACTTGTTTTATACATTCTTCTTTTTTTCCTTTTTTTGCTCTAATTCATAAAAGCGGATAAACTTACAATAGCATAATCTCAGAATCAAGAATTTTTCCATACATTTTTTGATTTTTTTAATATTATTTCGAATTCCCTGTTATTTTTTTAAATTCAACTGTTTATTCGCATCATTTATATACTTTTCAGACTGTCATATAATGTGATTTATTTAATACCGCTTTTACTTTGCCATTAAATTCCTGTCCTAAGAATGGCGTATTTTCAGATTTTGAGTAAATATTTTTTTTATTAAATATCCACCATTCGTCAGGATCAACTATTGTAAAGTTTGCTTTTTCACCTACTTTAATTGATGATAAAGGCAATCCTAATATTTTTGCCGGATTAATCGTTAATTTCTTTATCAGATCCATTAATGATAAATGGCCTTCATGTACAAGTTTTGTCATGGCTAGCCCAAAACAACTCTCCAACCCAATCAGACCAAAGGAGGCCAAATCAAGTGAGGTTTCTTTTGTATCTGATAAATGAGGTGCATGATCAGTTGCTATTACATCAATTGTACCATCTTTCAGACCTTCAATAAGTGCAACTCTGTCTTTTTCACTTCTTAAAGGCGGTGCTACTTTTCCATTTGCATTAAAATTTCGCATATATTCATCAGTAAGAGAAAAATGGTGTGGTGTAACTTCACAGGTAATTTTTACTCCACGCTTTTTGGCCTTCCTGATTAAATCTACCGATTCGGCTGTAGAAACATGTGGAATATGAATTTTGGCATCAACATATTCTGCTGTTCTGATATCTCGGTTAATCATTAATTCTTCTGATAATCCGGGAATGCCTTCGATTCCTAATTGTGCAGAAACTATTCCTTCATGCATGTAACCGGTTCCTTTTATTTCAAGGTCTTCAGCATGATTAATAATTACTTTACCTGTAATTTTTGCATATTCCAGAGCATTTCTAAAAATCACGCTATCTTCTACAGGTGATCCATCATCTGAAAAGGCAACTGCACCTGCATTTGCCAATTCATTCATTTCAGTTAATTCTTCACCCTTTCTGCCTTTTGTAATTGCAGCTATTGGATAAACATCTACCGGAAGTTCCCGTGATTTTCGGTAAACGGCTCTGACTTCTGCTTCATTATCAATAGCAGGTTTTGTATTTGGCATACAACATACCTGGGTAAATCCACCGGCCAAAGCTGCTTTTGATCCCGATGTAATTGTTTCGGCATCTTCAAATCCCGGATCTCTGAAATGAACATGTATATCAATAAAACCCTGAGAAACTATTTTCCCTTTTAAATTCACAACTTCATATTGTTTTTCCGGATTGATATCCCCGATTTCTTCAATTTTATCTTTATTTACCAATATATCTGCTTCATAAATTTTATCCAAAACGGAATCAAATATTTTTCCATTCTTAAATAATATTTTATTTTTAATTTCTTTTATCTGCATATCATTCTCCTGTAAAAATTTAGTTTACCTCTTCCCGCCTGCCAATAGAAACAAAATCGCCATTCTGGATGCAACACCATTAAGAACCTGATGTAAAATAATCGAATTGCTTCCATCTGCTACATCGGTATCAATCTCAACACCACGATTTATAGGACCCGGATGCATTATTGTAATATTTTTTTGGAATTTTGCCAGCCTTTCACGGGTAATTCCATATACGTTCCTATATTCCCGCAAAGATGGTAATAGGCCTTTTCCCTGTCTTTCTTTCTGAATTCTCAAAACATTGATAGCATCGGCAAATTCCAGGGCTTCATCTACATTGTAAGTAATTTTTACTCCGAGAGATTCAATTCCGTAGGGAATAAAAGTTGGAGGTCCGCAGAGCATTACATTTGCTCCCATTGTTTTCAAACCATAAATATTGGAAAGAGCAACCCGGCTATGCCTGATATCTCCAATGATAGCGACATTTAAATCTTCAAGAGTGCCAAATTTTTCTTTCAATGACATCATATCCAGAATTGCCTGAGTCGGGTGTTCATGAGTTCCATCTCCGGCATTAATTACAACGGCATCAACAAACTGAGATAATAATTTTACTGAACCCGGTGTAGGATGACGCATTACTACAACATCCATTTTCATGGCAAATAAATTTTGAATTGTATCTCTTAAACTCTCTCCTTTTGATAAACTACTGCTTGAAGCAGAAAAATTCATAACATCTGCCGAAAGTCTTTTCTCTGCCAGTTCAAATGACATTCTGGTTCTGGTAGAGTTTTCAAAAAACAAATTCACAACCGTTATTCCTTTTAGAGTTGGTACTTTTTTAATCGGCCGATCCAAAACTTCTCTAAATGAAAAAGCAGTATCAAAAATAGCGTTCAAATCTTCTTTTGGTACACCTTTCAAGCCGAGTAAATGATCAATACTTAAATTCATTTATCTTCCTCCATTAAATCAATCACATCAACGCCGTCACATTCTTTTACTTTTACGCTTATTTCCTCATTTGCCGCTGTTGGACAATTTTTCCCAACATAATCAGGTCTGATTGGCATTTCTCTATGTCCACGATCAACCATAACTGCCAACTGAATACCTGAAGGACGTCCCAGGTCTATCAATGCATCCAGAGCAGCCCTGATTGTACGACCGGTGTATATCACATCATCAATCAGCACCAATTTTTTATTATCAATATTAAATGGGATATCTGTTATTTCAACAGCAGGAAGACGATTTTTTGTGCGGTAATCATCACGATACATTACAATATCAAGTATTCCTAAGGGAAGTTCTTCTTTTTCAAATTCTGCAATTTTTTTCACAATCCGTCTGGCCAGGAATTCACCCCTGGTTCTGATACCAACAAGGCAAAGATCTTCAATTCCTTTATTATTTTCAACAATTTCATGAGCAAGCCTGGTGATTGTGCGGTTCATTGCTTTTTCATCTGATAATTGGGATTTAATTCTAAATTTCATATTCTCCTCCTAAAAAAAAAGACTTTCCACCTTTGGTGTAAGTCTTCTCTTTGTTTTATCTTATGCCTTGTCCAACTCACAGGTTAGGTTTAAAGGCTCCTTTCTTTAATTGTTGGAAAATTTAAGATATTTTAAATAAACAATCTATATATTTCTTGTTTATTTTTATTTAAATATTTTTGATTTCGCGGTTTTTTTTAAATTTGAATCCTGGTAATATACAGGTATTTAGGATTAATGTGATTTTAGGTAACAAAGCATTGGTTTGGATTCTTTAATAATTTAAAATGATAAATAATATTGCTGAGTTGTTTTTTATCTTTATAAACTAAAATAAAACTATCAACATATCTTTTATAATATCGAATTTTTAATTCTCTTCATAAAATGGTTGAATTCATTTATATAGGCATTTGAAAAAATGATGGTTATTTCTTGTATTCAATTTGGACTTTTGGAGTGAACCAACTGTGTTGGTTCTTGCATTATCACAGATAATGCACTCCATAATCACTCCATAATCGATATTAGAAAATAGCATTTTTGCTTCCAGCCAAACCCAGTTTCAGTGAGCGGAGCGAGCCAACCGGGTTTCGGAACCTAACCTTGCGGAGGTTATTCAAATAATTGCAATCTTTAAAACTATTCTTCGAATTGGGCATTTATCTTCTGACATGAGATATTCGTCAAACCTCTGCAAGGATTCTCCGGATTTGTATGTTATGTTACTATAAATAAATCAGAGGCAAAAGGAAAAGATGAAATTTGGTATTTCAATCCTTCTGGGCAAAATAAAAAAATAAAATTTGTAAAAAATTTTGAAGATATAAAAATTCAATATGTCAATTCAAAAAGTAAGGCTGGATGGAAAAATAAGACCCATAAAATGCAAAATAGAATTTGTTAAAACTTGGCATAATTTTTCTTGATCAAAGTCAATATAATTTCCTGGTTTTATTTTTTTATAGATTTTTCAAGTCGATAACTTATCTATGAATTTGTAATTTTAAAAGTTAGTGCTATTTTTAGTGAAAAATGGGAAAATATAATTATGGCCACTGCATTCAAAACCGCTTTATTATATAAATCTGAACCTCAGGGAAGTTACTTTGAGCGGGTGAAGGGAATCGAACCCTCATATCCAGCTTGGGAAGCTGGTGTTCTACCACTGAACTACACCCGCATTTGAAACAACACTAATAATATAAATGAAAATTGTGTGATATAAAAAGAAATATATTTAATCTGGAATAATAGAAATTAACAGAATATAAAAAAGCCACTTGAAAATTAATACCAGGTGGCTTTTTTATTCCATAATCCTGCTTATTATTTTATATCTATATTTGGTAATTCCAAACCATAACCAGATTTTTTATCTTCTCGTTTTAGGCCTATTGCACATAAAAGTGCGGAAATACTTAAGATTGAAAATAATACCATATCCCAAAAATAGTTATATCTTAGATTTAATTTATTACTAACAATAATTGGTTTTACGGCATCAATTACTAGCTGCTTACTTGATTTTTCAAAATCATCAACATTACCTGTTAAACTAATGGAACTCAGAACATCAACTGTAGTTTTTACAATACTTTTTGTAATATTATCAGAATTAATATCATCGTCCTTAGTAGCTACATAGTTGGTTGACTGTATAATATTATCAATTAATTCAGTATTAATATTTGATATTAAAGAATTAATTTCACTATCATTGAATTGAATTTCATTATTATTTAATACTTCACCATATGCTTCACTAAATGCATCTTTAATAAGTGTTTTATTTGGAACAACAGATGGATTAGTTGCATTCAGGATAATACCAAGTAACAGTGGAATTGCCCATAGTCCAATGTTCTGAATCCAGAAAATTAATGCATATGCACTTCCTAATAATTTTTCAGGGATAATTTTTGGAACAGACGGCCACATTGCAGCAGGTACAAGAGAGAAACCAACACCTAATAATATTACCAATAAGGCAGCTAACCACCAAATATTTAGAAATGGAATTGTTAGAATCCCATGAACAACAATTAATATTACAGAGCCAATAATCATAATTGTGGCTCCTTTACCTTTTTTGTCATAAATAGAGCCAAACAAAGGTGTTAAGAAAATTGTTCCAAAAGGTAGTAATGCTGGTATTGAACCTGCTAAATTTGGATTTACATTATATTTATTAATCATTAAATCGGTAGCATAAAAAAGGAATGGGAAAACAGCGCCATAAAATAAAACACATAATATAGCAATATACCAAAAACCTTTATTTTTTATGATTTGAATAATATCTCTTGGGTGAAATTCATCTTCTTCTATTTCTTTTTCACCTTCAGATGCATCCAGTTTTTTATCTAAGAATGTATAAATAATAAATGCAGTTAAACCTATTAACATAAAGATAAAGGATAATAATACCGGTGATGTAAAATTAAAAGTTTTAGCGACCGGTAAACAAATTCCCAGGGCAAGAGCAGTACCTAATCGGGCAATTGACATTTGCATACCCATTGCGAGAGCTAATTCATATCCTTTAAACCATTTTACTATTGCTTTAGAGACAGTTATTCCGGCAGCTTCAGTTCCAACCCCAAAAATTCCAAAACCAATTGCAGAAATAACAACCTGGGTTTTGAAACCAAAAATAAGAGAACCTTCCGGAAAAACATGGATAAGTGCCCAATAATTAAGACCGGTACCAACAGCCATCATTCCACTTGATAATACTCCGGTAATACGGATTCCGAATTTATCAAGTATAATTCCGCTAAAAATTAGCATAAATAGAAAAACATTAAACCATGTATATGATGAAGTATACATACCAAAATCTGCACTATTCCAACCTAAAACAGTTTCCAGCATAGGTTTTACCGGAGATAGAGCATAATTGAAAAAATAAGCACCAAACATTGTAAAAGCTACAATAACAAGCGCTGTCCATCTTGCTGATTTAGAATCACGAAGTGATTTTTTAATCCCATCAGTCATAAAAATTCCCCCTTTTAATTGTTAGTAAATTTCTTTTTTAAAATATTTTTTAAAAACCTGTAATATCATAATTGATGCTTAATATATAAAAAATCTTTATGAATGACTAAAAAATTTAAGTCTACCAGAAAAAAAATTACAAGTATTTTATTTGATTAATTACAAATAATTAATTATAAAATTTCTTTTTATCAGAAAAATATGTTATCAAATTATTTTAAGAAAATCATTTTTTTATTAATAGTCGTTGAACGGGTTTGTAATGAAATATAATATATTCCGCTGGAAACTATGGTTGGACGGAATTTTACCTTATGAAAACCGGAACTGTGAAAACCCTCTTTAAGTACTAATATTTCAACACCTGTCTGGTCATATACAATACATTTAACAACCTGTTTTTCGGGAAGGTAGTATTCAATTATTGTAGAATTATTAAAAGGATTTGGATAATTTTGATATAAAGTAATTTCCTTTGGTAAGTCAACTGTTTCATCATCAATATTTACAGGAAAAACATTTTTAATAGTAAAATCAACCCAAACTATTCCTGCATAATTTGGAATAGATGATTTCAATTCATTACCAATCCTAAAAACCGGATCAGGAAAATTATTCCACCAAATTTTATCAGAATCATATCCAACCTGGAAAATAACCGGGTTGTCAGGAAAAGCATTTCCCCAGGTTTGAAACTCCCACTTCATACTATTCAATCCGGAAAATTCCTGACTGTCGTCAACAAAAACAATATCTCCTTTATAAACAGGCATTTTTGAAATTAACCAATGTTTTAAAAGCAGGGTATAGTTCTGATTATAGGATTTAATCCTGTTTTCCCAATTAATCGCCTCGGCAGAAGTAACCTGTCTTCCCTCCCAATTATTTTCAGAACTTGTGAAAAACCACTCTACATCCACTCCAAATCCAATTACACATTCATGGTGTGAATATCTTTCCATTACAATATCAATTAAGGTATCAATATTTGCATCACCTGATTCGACCTGAAGCCAGACTTTTAAACCATCCTGATCGAATCGTGTTAAATATTCCTCGTTTTTATCAGTATTTGAAAAAGAGATATTATTAAAATCGCCAGAACCTTCCGGTTTGGGAAAATGAAAGTGACACTCACCTCCACCCCATATTGTGCTTACAATCCAAATTCCGGCTGCCTGAGTATTATCAAACTTATGAGCAATTTCCCAACCAATATTAGACCAATATTCAGGATCAGGAAATTCACCGGGCATTACTCTTGAAGCTCTGAAGCCACCGATATCCTGTAAAGTTTTTCCCAATGATATATTGTTTAAAAATAATAAAATAAGTACAATATATATATATTTGTTTCCTGAAACCATTTTTAACTCCACATTTTTAAAAAATAATTAATCAACAATCCAAAACTTTCATAATTCTTAACAGGAATCACGTTTAATCAGCTCAACTTCTAAAAATTCATGCACAGTATTAACATTCCGTTTATTAATAATATTCAACAAAATTGAGGCTGCTCTGACTCCTAATTCATGTAAAGGTTGTCTGATTGTTGTTAAAGCAGGGTTTATATAAGAAGCAATTTCAATATCATCAAAACCGATTACAGAAAAATCCTGTGGCACTCTGAATCCTTCCTTTATAATTCTGTCAATAACTCCAATAGCCATATAATCATCGGAGCATATTATGGCATCCGGCTTTTTCTTTTTTATAAAAAGTTTAGCTGAATTTTCAAAAGCAATATCTTTGTTAAATTCACCTTTAATAATCCACTCATCATTAAAAATCAATTTTTTGTCTTTAAGTGCTTCTTTAAAACCATTTAATCGGTCAACTCCATTCGTTTCATTCATACTTCCGGCAACAAAGGCAAAATCACGTCGACCAAGACTGTATAAATAATCAACTGCCAGTTTTATTCCTTTTTTATTTTCAGAATCCACAAAATTAAATTTCTCATCTTCTCTTCGATGATTAACAAATACAAAAGGAAAATCTATCTCAGCCAATGAATTGATCCAAGTGTCATCACTTGAAATTTTTAAAAGGATCAAACCATCTATTAAATTTCCCCTAACAATGGAAACATATCCGGAATCATCTTCAATATCAATCGGAAATAGCATTATCCTGTAATCGTGTTTTTTAATTATTTCACTTACTCCGGCAAGAATCTGGGCAATATAATTATCCAAAAATATTTTTTCTCTTTTGGGAACCAAAATCCCGATAGTCATTGTTCTTTTGTTTGATAAACTCCTGGCAATGAGATTTGGTTGATAATCCATCTCTTTTATTAATTTTTGAATTTTTGTACGGGTTTTTTTGGCTACGTTTGATGCATCATTAATTACCCTGGAAACGGTCATTTTGGAAACCCCGGCTTCTCTGGCAATATCACTTATTGTTACTTTGATATTTTTATTCATATAAATCGATTTCCTTATATACTAATACCTGAATATTGACCCAACCTGTTTGTTACCGGTAACGTAACCTATATATATTTTATTTACAAATATTTTTTCTATTCGATGTTTGTATGTTTTTGTAAATTTGAATATTCTTTTTCCAATTTTTCCCGATAAAAAATATTATATGCGCAAAAGGGAATTACCGATCCATCAGGAGCGACGTTATGAATACAACATCTCTCTAACCTTTCAAAATCAAGATTATATGGATCCATAAAATGCATTGTCCCAATAAATAGAATATGTTGATTATTAGAAAAATTTGAGATTGAATCCATTGATCCGTGTCTTAAAACTCGTAGAATCTGAAAAATTATTTTATGAAGATATTTCAGGCTACTAAAGCGAAATAATCCATAAAATCGATAAATAATTTTTAAAACTATTTCTGATATTTTTGTAGTTTTCAGAGAACTAACCAGTTTAAATAAATTTTTCAGGTTAATTATTCTATCTAAAGGAATTAATATATTATCAAACTTATAAACAAAACTCCAGGCTCCACAGGCAGGATGAGTATTTAAAATGGGCAATTGAATATTTTTATTCAATAACTGGATATACTCCAAAACCGGACTTGCAGCAGATACAGGGAAAAAATCCTTCGCCAAAATCTCTCCCTTCAATTGTTTCTGTGCCAGGTTTAAAATATCCGGAACAGTTATTCTGCGATTCATCAGTTCCTGATTACTGATTCGTCCTGTATATGAAATTGGCTGAAAATTAACACCACGAATAATGTCAATATTTTCTGCAGCAAATCTTATAATATCGCCAATCTGGTGATCATTTACTCCTTTGATTATTGTGGGTACTAAAACAACATGTGGTCTTTTTCCAGCCTTGCGCATATTTTCTATAGCTTTTATTTTTTGTGGCAGCGCATTAAAACCTCTTACTTCTATAAACGGTTCGGGTGTTACACCATCAAATTGAAGATAAATAGTGTCAATGTCTGCATTAGCAAGTTTAATAGCAAAATTAGGGTCGTCAGCAATTATTTTCCCATTAGTCGCTACCTGAACCTGGATAAAGCCTTTTGACCTTGCCATTTTGATTATTTCAAAAAAATCCTTGCGAATTGTTGGTTCTCCTCCTGATAATTGGATTGCATCATTAGGTGGATTTTGGTTTCTTAAGGTATCCATCATTTCTGATATTTTTTCAATAGATGGATGATAATTATAATTAGCAACATCGGAATTGGCAAAACAAACCGGACATTTATAGTTGCATTTATTTGTTATCTCTAAATTTGCAAGGACAGTACTACTTTTATGATTTTCACAAATTCCACAGGATTTGGGACAATTTTTTATAGATTCATTGAAATTGATATTTTTATTCTTCAGACTATCATATTTCATAAATTTGGAATAGCATTTTTCATCAGAATAGTAAATATCTTTGAATTCCCCATGAATGTCACATTTTTTAGTAAGATATATTTTTCCATTTTCTTCAACAATTTTAGCAGAGATATTTTTTAAACAGGTGGGGCAAATTGAGGTCGTTTCTTTAATAATTTTCATTAAATTCCTTAAATAAGACTATTACATCATGTTTTAACTTTTTGTTATTCATTCTTTTAAAAATTATCTTTAATTGTAGAATTTTCCAATAATATTTTATTTTTTTTCATGTCGATATTTTTGGCTTTATGTGATTTATCGTGGGTAAAATCTCTTTATGAAACAAAAA
>JAOZSR010000140.1 GCA_029939575.1 Fidelibacterota bacterium | reverse complement strand
TTACCGGCCGATAATTTTTTTTCTATAAAATAAATCGAACGCGACAATTCAAATTATCGTCTTTTTCATGTCACCTTTTTCATATCCCCATTTCTTATATCCCTTTTTTGATCAAATCATAAAAAACAGAATTCATGACATTCTAAGAGAATTTCGAGCCCTTTTACATTTCCACCTACTTTAATAATACCATTTTTTTAGTTGCAGAAAATTTTCCTGCCTGAATCCTATAAAAATAAACTCCTGATCTTAACTGAGACGCATTAAAATTGATTCTATAAACGCCAGATAGCTGATATTTATTAATCAGGGTTTTGACCTCCTGCCCGGCAATATTATATAAAGTCAGTTTGACTTGCTGTGGATTGTTTATTCTATACTTAATTACAGTAGAATTATTAAAGGGATTTGGATAATTTTGATTAAGTGTAAATCCTGCTGGAACTATTTCTGAATTATTTAAAACCTCACTTGCCGGAATAGAATCAACAGCCAGCCCTTTTATACAAAAGTTGCCGGTTCCATCAGGCCAGGGATCCAGAGAATAGGTATAGAAGTCTATCCAAGCAGAGCCATCAAAATAAAAACTTTCTCCAGCCTTTGCACTTGAATTGACTGTTATGGTTTTTGACTTTGAAATAAGTAATACCGGCACAATAGATGTACGATCAAAAGCATGGCCACCTTTTGATAGATGTACTTTAATATAAAAATCATCATTTTTTGTTAATTGTACAATTTCATTTAAATCCACAGTATGAAATCCGGTATGTTCTATGGAACCGGATACCTGGGATAATTTATTCATTAATGTGCCATCAATAAAATCATCGTATATATCAACAGAATAGTCAATAGTATCTGCTGTAGTGTAAAAACTTACTGCTTGCAGATATTGATCTTTTTCTGCAATAAATGCATTAAACGCATCCTGGCAATCTGTTTTAGTAGCACGCCAGCCATGATAATCATGATAATAGATCTTATCATAAGGCAATGGAACAACATTCCGAAATGAGACAGCGCCCATTTCGGGATGGCGAATACAATGTTTATCAGCATAAGAAATCCAAAAATAACCATCGGAGCCCCAATCCTCACCCCAGCTATTTTTGCAAAGCCAGGCTCCATCTTCATAGTGTCCTGTCTCTAAACTATCATCCCAGCCAATTATTGCTATTGAATGGTTTGGGTCAAGTTCACTTTTTGGAGTTTGATAATGGGCTTTATAAAATTTACCATCTACAAAAAAATCTTCAATAAACTCTCCATTATAACACATACAGGTTCCCAATGCACCTTCTGTCATAATACGTTGTTTAATTTTTGGAAAATTAACACGATATGGTCCTGCAACAAACCATTCTATGTCTTTAGCATAAAAATGATGATAGGAATCAGAATTTCGTAACGGAGCATTATCAAATTGTTGTCCGTCAATATCACGAACCGCACCCTCACCACGAGATAAATAGGCAGCAGTTACACGATAATCTCCACCTTCATGAACAACCAGACCATCACCGGTCGGAGGATTAAGATCATCATTATTATGCTGATTAAAACCATTCCACCAGTCAAGGTGATATTCAGCAAGATTTGGTTCTCCCTCTTCCCCGGAATTTTGCCATTCACCTGTCATCATCAGGTTACTTTCAATTGCTGCCATTGATCCATGCGCCCAGCATGTTCCCCCACTCTGGTTTTTTACTGAAGATACATAACATAGACTATCAACGTCACGTAAATCAAATTTGGCAGGAATATCTGCAAATAAACCAAAACTTGTAATAGCAAAAATTATAAATATTTTTGTTTTCATTTTTTGCCTCTTTCTATTGATGCGTAGGCGTTATGATTGTGAATAGATTCAAAATTTTCTGATTCTACTCTATACCAGGTAATATTTTTAATATTATTCAAATTTTGTGAAAGATTTCTGACAATATCTTCTACAAACATCGGATTATTATAGGCCTCTTCGGTTACAAATTTTTCATCTTCTCTTTTTAATAGTGAATAAAGCTCACTTGATGCCGATTGTTCTGCTATGGAAATAAGGTCTTCAAACCAAATAAAGTCGGTGTATCTGACCTGGATACTAATAACAGATCGCTGGTTGTGTGCTCCAAAATCAGAAATCTCCTTTGAACATGGACAAAGCGAAGTTACAGGAACTTTGACACCAATAATAAAATCTGCATCTGTTGAGAGACTACCTTCATATCTACATTGGTATTCCATCAAACCACTCGATTTGGAAACTGGTGCAAATTTTTCAATAAAATAAGGAAAACTAACTTCCATATGAGCTTCTTCTGCATTTAATTTCTGTTTCATTTCATCCAAAATTTCACCCATTGTGTCGATATGAAATTTATGATGATGCTGGTTCAGGATTTCAATAAAACGACTCATATGTGTACCACGAAAATTATGAGGTAGATTGACATACATATTAATAGAAGCAATAGTTTGCTGTATTTTATTTGTCTTATCCAGTACAGTGATAGGATATCTCAGATTTTTTACTCCGACTTTGTTAATTGGAATATTTCTAAAGTCAGGTTCATTCTGAATATCTTTCATTTTTTATAACCTTTTTTAAAATGCTCAACTGTGACTATAGTTTTTACATTTCCACGGCGATTAAAATCACCTTCAACTTTTATCCAGCGCGGATCAATTTTTCCCACCAGGTCATCCAGAATTTTATTTATTGCAGCTTCATGAAACATTTCCTCATCCCGAAATTTATTAATGTATAATTTAATAGATTTTAATTCAATTATATATTTATCTGGAATATAGGTTACATTAATAGTTGCAAAATCCGGGTATCCATACATTGGGCAAAGGCAGGTAAATTCCGGTAATGATATTTGCACAATATAATCCCTGTTAGGATACTTATTTTCAACCGGCATTAATTCTGAATTCATTATTTCCAGTTGACCTTTTTTTAATTTTTTCGTCATAAAACCCTCTTTGAATTTTTTAACTGCTCTTACACACTAATAATTTTTTATTATTTTTGATATATGGTCGGATCAGAGATCTTGGCCTCTTTAAATCCTTTTTTTCTCAATAAACAACTATCACATTTTCCACATGCTCGTCCCGTTTCATCGGGATTATAGCAAGTTATTGTTTTACTGTAATCAACACCAAGTTTTGTGCCTTTTTTAATGATTTCTGCTTTAGTCAATAACATTAACGGGGTATGAATGGTAAATCCTTTCCCATCAATCCCGGCTTTGGTGGCAAGGTTAGCTGTTTTATTAAATGCTTCGATAAATTCAACTCTGCAATCCGGATATCCTGAATAATCCTGGCTATTTACTCCAATGAAGATATTAGCAACGCCCAGAACTTCCGCCCAGGCCGTTGCCAGGGAAAGAAAAATCAAATTACGTCCAGGTACATAAGTAACAGGAATACCGGAATTCATAGCCTGATCCAGATCTCTTTCCGGTATTGGAATGTCAGCTGTTAAGGCAGATCCGCCGAAAACTGATAAGTCAATATTCATAATTTGATGTTTTTTAACATTAAAGCTTTTTGCTAATTGTTTGGCTGATTGAAGTTCAGGATTATTACGTTGACCATAGCTAAAGCTCAGAGCATAAATTTCAAATTTTTTATGTGAAGCGATAGCCAGACATGTTGAAGAATCTAATCCTCCACTTAATAAAACAACTGCTTTTTTTTTCAAATCAACGTCCTTTCTCATCTTCGGGCCATATTATTTTGTGTAATTGTATTTGAAACTGAACATTAAGATTATCAGATAAAATCCATTGGCAAAGCATAGCCGGATCAAGTTTACCTGCTAATGGAGAAAATAAAACTTTTGCTTTATTTGTCAAATCATTTTGAATAATATTTTTTTTGCTCCATTCGTAATCAGCACGATCACAAATGACAAATTTTACTTCATCTTTTGATTGTAGTCGATTTATATTTTTCGGATCAAAAGAATCCATTTCATTGCTACCCGGAGTTTTAATATCCATAATTCTGGTAACTTTATTGGAAATAAGATCAATATTCTGGGTTCCGTTAGTTTCGACTAATATTTCATATTTTTTACTTAACAGTAAATCAATTAAAGCGTAAATTTCTTTTTGTAATAAAGGTTCTCCGCCGGTAATTTCCACTAAATTACAATCATATTTTCCAATTACGTCAATGATCTCCTCTAATTTCATCTCCCGACCATCAAAATATGCATATTTTGTATCACAATAGCTACAACGTAAATTACAGCCTGTCAGGCGAATGAATATACAAGGACGGCCGGCATAAGTTGATTCCCCCTGGATAGAATAGAATATTTCATTAATTTTTAGAATGTTATTACTCCGAATAATTTATTGAATACTTATCAGTTTCCCAGGTTGTCACAGAATCCATTTTTATTCCTTCCGGAAGAATAGTTTTGATTTTTGTATATAAATACCTGGAAATATTTTCAGCAGTCGGATTATTATCCTTGAATGAATCCAGGTCATTTAAATATTTATGGTCAAATTTTTCTATAACTTTATTAGTAATTGCTTTTAACTCTTTAAAATCTATACAAATACCGATTTCATTGGTTTTGTTGGCTAATACTTCAACTTTGATTTTCCAGTTATGTCCATGTAAATTGCTACATTTTCCTTTATAGCCTTTTATTTCATGGGCTGCTGAAAAATGGGTAATAATTGCAACTTTATACAATTTTTGCTCCTTCTATAATAATTTTCAAATAGAAACATATTTATATCTTTCAAAATTAATAAATTTTGAGAAATAATACTTTAAAAAGATTAATATTACTTAATTTTTTATTAGTGCTGATGATTTTAATATGGATTTAAGGTACCTGCCTGAAAAATTAATCTACTTTAAAAGCAATATTTTTTGAGTTTGAATTCCCTTGTCAGTGACTAAGTGGATAAAATAAATTCCGCTTGGGATATTTTGTCTGTTCCATTGAATTGAGTTAGTTCCTGAAAAAATAACCTGATCCAGCAAAACATCGACAAGATTGCCTTTAATGTTGTAAATTTTTAATGAAATTTGTGTTTTCTCCGGAATATTAAACTTGATAATAGTGGAAGAATTAAAAGGATTTGGATATGGTGGCAGTAATAAAAAATTATCTGAATCAGTAACCGGATCATTGTCAATTGCTACAATACTATAACATTCACTCTGATATTGATTTAAAATAACGGGAGATCCTCTACCCTTTCTATTTTCAACATGAAAATTCATAATATCATCACAATAGTTAAAATTCAAAAAATAATTACCAGATTCAAAAGGACCGTAAGTTGAAGTCAAATGATATGGACATAAACAATAACATGGAATTGTTGCATTTGTTAACTCAACAAAAAAAGTATCATTACTAAGATAACCTTGCCAATTGGGTAAATAACAACAATTCAGATCGGCAATATCCCATGTCAAAGTCATCATATCTTCATTTACATTGATCGAGATATTTGAACCGATAGTAAAATTCGGATAGCCCAAAATCCCATCTAAAAAATCCAGGACATATATTCCAGATTCAAAGGAACCAAATGTGACAGAAAGATTAAAAGGACATAAGCAATCGCAGGGCATTCCAGTATCAATCATTGCTACATGAAAAGTATCATTAGTCAAAAAGCCTGTCCAGGTTGGTTCCAAACAACAATTTAATTCCAGAGCATGCCAGAATAACACCATTTCATGGCCATAAGTTGATACAGAAATATACGAAGAATCACCTTTGGAATTTTCTCCAAGGCACCCGGAATTAGTATGGGAAATCATCTCAATTTCTTCATCTGTTGATTTTACGGGATCTGTCAGGCATCCTGAATCTGTGCTGTTAATGTATCCGGGATCAGTTGTAGAATTTTCCTCTATTATGAATGTAACCGTTCCATGGGGAATTGTATCATGAATTGTTCCTGTAAAAATGGTTGTATCAACAGTACTAAAGATTTCTGCCAAATATTCTCCAGGAACTAAATTAGTAATCGTTGCAGATAAGTCAAAATAACACATACAATTCGCAATAGGTCCAACAGTATCGACTTCAATTATTTCAATATATGAATCATTAAGATTTAGGTTAATTTGAAATTTTGAGGCACAGTTTTGAAAATTTTGGTTATGATGGATTATTGCAGTATTATTAATAACTTCAACAAAAATACTATCTGTTTGGCATATTAAAAATCCATTAAATAAAATAATCAGGAAAAAAATTAATTTCTTCAATTTGTTCTCCTTTTTTATTAATAAAAAGTAATAATATATTTTTATTAATTCAAGGGAAAATAACAATTGATTAGTAAAGATGGCTCTATGTGATTTATCGTGAGTAAAATCTCTTTATAAAAAAAATTGATACACGCAGGAGAAATGATTTGGGAGGTCGGTAGTGAATGGAAATTTTAAAACCAGTTAAGCGGTTGTCATCAATTATGAATTGCCGTGAGTTT
>JAOZSR010000061.1 GCA_029939575.1 Fidelibacterota bacterium | reverse complement strand
CGATTCCATCAATCTATTGATTGATCAAAAGTCATACGTATTTGTTTTGCTATATCTTTGGCTAAAGTTGGTTTGTGAAGAATTCTCAAAATACCGGCTTCCAAAATCTCTTTATGTGTTTCTTCATCAATAAATCCGGTACAGAGGAAACATTTTATATTAGGTCGGATTTTTGCTGCTTCCTTATAAAATTCTAATCCCGATAAATTGGGCATCAAAAAATCGATAATTAGCAGATCATATTTATAGGGTTTTTCTTTGAAAATTTCTAATGCTTTCCTGCTATCAAACACAGATTCTGCTTTATAACCTAATTCAATTAATGAATATTTTGTTGAATTTGCTACATAGTCATTATCATCAATAATTAAAATAGATTCATTTCCCTGAATTTTTACTTTTGAATCCAATTCCACAGCTGATATTCTTTCTTTTTGATTCTCTATTATCGGTAGATAGATTAAAAATTCAGTCCCAATATTTTGTTGGCTTTTCACATCGATATAGCCATTATAATCTTTGATAATCCCCATTATCATAGACAATCCCATACCTGTACCCTGTCCAACTTCTTTGGTAGTGAAAAATGGATCAAAAATACGATTCATAACTTCTTTTGGAATACCGTGTCCTGTATCTTTTACAATAAGTCTGGCATATCTGCCATTTTTAATTTCCTGTGGAAAACCTGTAGTATCATCATCTATTTTTACTTCTTCAAGTTTAACCGTTAACTCACCGTCCATCGTTGCCATTGAATGATAAGCATTTGTACAAAGATTCATAATAATTTGATTAACCTGAGTTTGATCACCAAATATTTGGCCGACATGCTGATCAATTTCAGTTTTAATGTTAATATTTGAAGGAATAGCTCCTCGCAACATTTTAAGAGAGTTTCGGACGAGATTCTGCAAAATTATAGGTTTCTTTTCCTTTGGTGTCTGGCGACTAAATATCAATATCTGGGCTACAAGATCAGAAGCCTTTTTAGCAGCATCAATTATATAATCATTATTTTTCTGTTCCTCAGAATCTTTGGCTAACTTATTTTTTAATAATGTAGAATATCCTAAAATAATTTGAAGTAAATTATTAAAATCATGTGAAATACCACCGGCTAAAGTGCCTAAAGATTCCATTTTTTGGGCCTGTCGTAAGTGCGCTTCCATCTCCTTTTGTTTTGTTATATCTGCCAATAATGCTATTAAATAAGCAGCTTTTCCATTTTCATCCCTTTGAATATACATATTCAGTTCAACATCTATTATTTTCCCGTCTTTTCGAACATCCTGTTTTACCAATTTTGCGTGATTGCTTTTATTTTCTATCAATTCTTTAATAATTTTTTCATTTTTCTGCCTGAATTTTTCTACTGTAATATCATTAAAATGAAGTTTTAATAGTTCTTCTTCACTGTAACCGGTAATATCACAATAGGCTTTATTAACTGATAAAAACATTCCGTTAAGATTGCTGGTACAAATTCCAATAGGTGCATTTTCTACTAACAAACGATGCTTTTCTTCACTATTTCTAAGTGCGGTTTGAAATTCTTTATGTTTTGTAATATCCTCAGATACTTTCAAATAATTAATGATTGTTCCTTTAGAATTTTTTATCGGGGAAATCAATGCTTTTTCCCAATAAAATGTTCCGTTTTTCTTTTTATTATGGAATTCTCCATACCAGTCGTTTCCATTAAGCAATGTTTGCCATAAATTTTCGTATTCCTCATCTGGTAAAGTACCGGATTTTAATATCCTGGGATTTTTGCCAATAACTTCTTCAAAAGAATATCCGGTCAATTCACAAAATTTTGGATTAACATATTCCATTTCTCCGTTTAAATCTGTCATGGCAATTGCCGATGGACTTTGTTTTATTGCATAAGATAATTTTATCAATTTTTCTTCTGCTTTTATCAAATCAGTAATGTCTCTTGATATTCCGACAATACCTGATATTTGACCGTTTTCATTTTTTATCCCTACTTTTGTTGTAGAAACCCAATGAAATTGTCCATTAGCGTCTCTGATTTTCTCTGTTTTGCCAAGTAAAGGTTTCCCGGACTCAATGATTACCTGTTCCTCATTCAATGTTTGTCGGGCATGTTTTTCACGAAAAAAATCAAAATCGGTTTTACCAATTGCATTTTTTGGATCCTCTAACCCAAGCAATTGTGCCTGGGCTTTATTTATCCTTACAAACTGTGATTTAGTGTTTTTAAAATAAATTGTATCAGGAATATTATCCATCAAAGATTGCAGCAAATCCTGCTCATGTTTCAAAAATTCTTCCGCCTGTTTTTGCCTGGTAATATCCTGACTTATTACAATAATACCTTCAGTCTTTCCGTTCTTATCCATTTTGGGAATTCGGTCGGTTTGATGCCAATGTATTTCTCCATCTATAACAGATTCATCAATAATTCCAATACTTGCTTTTCCTGTTTTAATGACTTTTTCCATAATTTTATGGTATTCATTAGCCTGATGATATGGGAAAATATCAAAAATCGTTTTCCCTACAATATTTGTAATATCATTATCAATCAAATTGGCAACGGCTTTATTAGCTCTTAATATTTTTCCATTATTATCAAAATACCAGATTTTATTTGGTACTCCATCAAAGATATCCAGGTAATCCTTTTTTTGTTCAAGAATAATTTTATCAGCTTTTTTATGTTCTTCGATCTCCTGATTCAGGTCATTCATTATGTTTAATGTTGCATCTTGAGATTGTTGCAATTCGCTTAATGATTTTTCTAGTTTCTCCTGGACTTTCCTACGGTTTGTTATATCCCTGATAGCTGCAACCCGATATTCTTTTCCATGATCTATTATATTTTTTGCTTCAATCTCAACAGGAAAGACTGTTCCATCTTTTTTTATTCCCATTACTTCATAGGGTCTTGTAATCTTCATTTGAACATGTTCTTTAACTGTGGCGTGAAAATCAGGATGTATAGCCTGGGTAATTATATTCTTCCCGATTATTTCTTTCCGGGAATAACCAATTAAGTTTAATAAAGATTCATTTACATCAATAACAACTCCATTTTCATGAATCACAATACCTTCAAAAGTAAGATTGGAAAGTTTTTTAAAACGCTCTTCACTTTCTTTAAGTCTCATTACCATTTTCTTGCGTTCATCTATTTCTGATTGTAATTCATTTGTAGATTCTTTTAAATCCGATAATACAGATAAAGTGGCAATTCTTTGTGCTTCACTTTTATTAAATTGATTTTCCAGTTCGTAAGTACGATCTTTGACCTTTTCCTCGAGTTCTTCATTAATTTTTTGTAATTCCTGATTAGATTCTGTTATTTTTGAAGTCATTAAATCAAAGGCTCGGGAAAAGTGTCCAATCTCATCTTTTCTTTTTGTACCTACTTTATAGCTTAGGTTACCTGCAGTAATTTCTTTAACTCCATGGTGTAATTCGGTGATTGGCCTGGTAATATTCTTAGATATTTGAAAACTAATAAATATGGTAATAATAAGTACAATGAAAAAAAGCAAAAACACTAAATTAATTATTTTGATTATTGGTTTAACTATTTCTTTGTAATTAAATTCCGCAATTAAAACACAGCCCATTTCAGGAATATGATGGTGTAATCCCATAACTTTTACACCTCTATAATCATAATATATTTTTGCTCCTTTCTGATTTTCTTCATAAATTTCTTCTTCTGTTTGTTCTGAAAAATAAGAATTTACCTGTTCGTTGTTTATTTTTGTTTTGAAGATTAAATCATCTACAAATAAAGATGGAGAAACAATATATCCCTTTTTATTCACAAGATATGTTTCACCGGTTTCTCCCAGGCCGGTTCTATCTGTTAATAATTTAAAAAGCCCCTGTTCAACTCCAAAATTAATAACTAAAACTCCTGAAAATTTATCTCTTACAAAAATCGGAGTTGAAATACTGATAACAAAACTTCCGGTAAATGCTGACTTATGAATTTCTCCAATATGAACTTTATCTTTACCTTTTAGGAAAATTACATGATCACTTTTATCAATGCCAATATTCTCGTTACTGGAGAAAGTTACAACTCCTTTTCTATTTAGAATTCTAATACTCTCTATTCCATGATAACTATTTATTATACTGGTAATTCTTCTATTAACTTGTTGTGTTCGCCAGGAAATATCCAATTTTTCATCAACAGCATCTCTAAATGAATTGCCTGCTGATATGGTTTTAGTAATTTTTTTGTAGTTATCCAACAGAGTTTCAATATGATGTGTCCTGGACTGAATAGTTGTCCACAAATGATTGCTAATTTGTTTTTGAAGAAGATTTTTAGAATTAATAATAGTAACTAATAATGCAAAAACAAGCATTGCCAGGGATAAGGCAATTGGGAAAATTACTATTTTTTTCTGTATATTCATTTTCTTTCCTTCTATTTATCAAGCTAGTTCCCACATTTTGAACTTTATCCGATATTTGAATGATAAATTTTTAAAGGGCATTGCCCTGGGTTTTTATATTTATTCCTTTTTGTAAATTTTTAATAGTATGAAACATTTTATTTGGGTATTTTATATTTAGATTCTTTTCCCATTTTATTAAGAAGCTCATTAATTTCTTTTTTTAACTCTATGATTTTTAGTTCCCTTCCAATTGTTACATCATTAAAGATTTCTAGTTCATTCAATCTTTGTTTTAATGCCTCTTCTGCTTGTTTGAGTTTGGTAACATCATCATAAATTGTAACGATTTCGCCGGAGGGTAATTTGTAAACAAAGTTTTCCCGCCAGCCTCTTATTTTTTCATCCTGATAAAGACTTACGGGATGTTTCTCTGGTTTGCCGGTTTTCCAAACTCTTTTAAAGACATCAAGAAGTCCAAATTTTTCCACTCCTTTAAATACTTTTGTAACTGGCTGACCTATTATTTCCTCTCTTTTTACTTTTTCAATTTGTTCTCCAGCCCTATTAAAGTTTATGAAAACAAATTCTTCTCCGTTATTAATTGCCTTATAAATTGCAACTCCACTTGGCATTCTTTCAAATAAAGCCTGAAATTTATCTTCACTTTTCCTCAGTTCCTGCTCACTGACTTTTAATTGTTCATAGTTTGCTTCCATTTGTTCGTTTACTGCATGTAAATTTTCTTTTTCGACTCTTAATTTCTTTTTTGCCTCAAACAATTTAAAAGCCATTTTAATCGAAGCATCAATAACCGGAATACCAGAATTTTTTAGAATATATCCATAAGTAGTAATATTTCCCGTTTTTTGAACCAATTCCGGCTCCATGTGACTGAACATGAATAGAATAGGGATATCTTGTTCTTTCAGGATTATTTCTGCAGCCTCAGTGCCGTCCATTCCGTTACCTAAATCTACATCCATAATTATGAGATCAATAGTTGGATTTAATTTTAAAGTTTTTATGGCTTCTTTGCCTGAATGAGCGAGAATTACTTTATAACCATATTTTTCCAAATTCTTCTGTTCGGTTATGACAGTTGCAATTTCATCTTCTACGAGTAGTATGACTTTTTGTTTAAAAACTTTCATTCTTTCTCTTTTCTTTTCTTGCTTTCATTTTTTTTAAATATTCAGGATACAATAATTTTATAAAATCATTCTTTTCAATTTGGTATTTTATATTTACTCTCATGTCCGCTTTTTTCCAGTAAAGCATTTATTTCTTTCTTCAATTCTATCATTTTTAGTTCACGACCTACAGTAAATTTGTTGAATTTTTCCAACTTATTAACTTTATTTTTTAGATCCCGTTCTATCTTTTTGCGTTCAGTGATATCACGAAAAAACAACAATTCAGATGCATTACCTTCCCAAATTGTTCTTGATGCAGCGATTTCAATCGGTATCTCTTTCCCGTCTTTTCGCAGTAATATTGATTCAAAAACTTTGCTTTCTTCTTTTCCCTTAATCCTATTTTTCATTCTATTTTGAACAACCTTGATTTTGGAAGGAGGAGTTAATTCTTTAACATTGATTTTTAATAATTCCTCAACAGTATATCCTGTTAATTCTGCAGCTGTTTTATTAGCAAAAAGATAATTTCCATCCACATCATTTATGGTAATACAATCAAAGGCATTTTCAGCCAAATCTTTCAAATTTTCCTTACTTTGTAAAAGAGAATCTTCTACTTTTTTTGCTTTTGTAATATCACGGAAAGACCATACTCGCCCAATAATTTTATCACCAATTCGCTGTGGCTGTGAATAGCGCTCGAATATTCTACCATCTTTAAAATCCAACACATCAAAACTTGTTGCTTCCGGATCAGCATAAAGCATTTTAATCTTTTCCACAAATTGTTTAGGATTACAAAGCTGCGACAATATTTCATTAATAGTTTTTTCATCGTCTTTGGTAGATAAAATATCTATCCCGAGATTCCACATTTTGGCAAATTTCTGGTTCCATTGAGAAATTTTTCTATTATTATCTATAACGAGAATACCGTCGGCTGTTGATTCCAGTGTGGCAGATAGCAATGATAAAGATGAATTCAATTTTTCTTCCGCTTGTTTGAGTTCGGATATGTCAGATACAAATGCAAAAGCACCAGCAGGTTTTCCATTTTTTTCTATGATAGATGTTGATTTGAAAAGGGTTGGAAGATTTTGACCGTTTTTCTTCTTCAATAAAATTTCATAATTTCTATGCATAGTATCCGGTATTTTTGAAATTTGTTCTTTAAATATTCTTTTGTTATCCTCATCTGCGAAATCCATGGGGATTTTACCAATCATTTCATTTTTTGAATAGCCAAGCATATCACAAAGTGATTGATTTACATCTATAGTTTTATATTCGCTGTCAATAAGCCAGAATCCTTCCAACGTAGTATTAATCAGTGTGCGGTATTTATACTCGCTATTTTTTAGTTTCTCCTCTGCCTGCTTACGCTTAGTAATATCAAGAGCGGTAAAAGTTACACCTTTGGAAAAATCATTAATATCAAGTGGTGTGGAAGAAAGAATAATATTAATTATTGACCCGTCTTTTTTTTGAAAACGGGTTTCAACCATCCCTGTTCCCTGTTCTCTGATCTGACGATATTTTTCCCGTCCAACAAATTCGAATTCTTCCTGGTTTGGGTACAATATTCTTGCATTTTTTCCAATAAGTTCTTCTTTAGCATAACCTACCATATCACAAAATCTGGGATTTACTTCATACAACATTCTATCTTTTACTATACCAATACCAGTTGGTGCAACGCGAAAGATGCTCCTCATTTTATTTTCGCCATCTTGTAATGCCTGCTCTGCCTGTCTTTTTTGAATTGCTATAGAGGCTTGTTGAATAAATGTTTCAATATATTGTTTATTAGTAATTTCTTCAGCATCTTTTTTTAATATAATGATAACAGTGCCAAAGAGAATATTATCTTTCTTTAAAGTAATTGTATAAAAATTTTTGATATTTAGAATTTTTTCCATTGTATAGCATAGCTCTTTGGGAATTGTATTAAATGATAATCCATATAATCCGTCTTCATACAAATTCAATTTCCCACCGATAACATTGTGAAGAGAACGTAAAATCTTATCATTTATATTGAAAGTTTTTCCTTCAGGTTGCTCTCCTAAAAAACCTGCAATTTTTTCAGAAAAATTTCCTAAACCCACAATTGCCTGGGTTTTTAATACACGTTTATTCATATCAATAGAACTAATAGCAATATAAGATTTTTCGCCTATAAACTCCTGGAGTTTCTCTCCAATATATTTATAAATATTAAAATTATGTGGAAATGCTACAAACTGCATTGCAGTCTCAGAAAGCAACAACATATTTTTATTATATTCTTTAAGATCTGCTTCTGCCTGCTTACGCTTAGTAATATCCTCACATCCACCAATCCATTTTACTGGTTTATTATTTTGATCCAAAATGGGCATTTTACGGTCTGAAAGATACATCCAGGTTCCATCTTTTTTTCGAATCCGATATTCTTCAACAATCGATTCCGTTGACTCTCTGTGGCTATCTACTACATCAGAAAGTCGCTTAAGATCATCCGGATGTATCATACTTAACCAACCGGCGATCGTGCTTTCAAATTCATCAACTTTATATCCTAAAATCTTTTCAGGATTTCCAAACCATTTTAAAGTATCAGTTTTTATATCCCATTCATAAATAAGGTCAGTAGTAACACTGGCAGTTAATCTGAATCGTTCCTGTTCCTTTTTTTGCTCCTTTTCTATTTCAAATTTATGAAGTGAATAAGCAATATCATCGGCAACTTCCATGAATAGTTTTTTTTCTTCCGCATCAATGATAAAATCCCTGGAATAATCAATAGCAATTATACCATAAACTTTTGCTTTAAATCTTAAAGAAACAGTCAAAGATTTAAAACCGGGATTTTTCTCTAACAAAGGACAATCAAAACATTCCAATTTCGGATTGTCTATTAATACAACATCTTTTTGCTGAAACGCTCTTTTTGCACATTCAGGCAAATTTCCCTGTTTCAAATATTTCTCAAAACTTGTTTTATCGTGGTTCATTCCATATTGTTTAAAATCAATAATCTTCTGATTATTATTGATAAGAATAATCCATGAGCTTTTAAAATCCCGTGCTTCTACCAGGGTTTTGCATATCCCTCGGAGTAATTTATCTATATCCGGTTCTTTTATGATTAATTGATTAACATTTCGGATAGATCTGAGAACATTATTCAGGTGAGCAATTTTACTATCACTTTTACTTTTTGACAAAGCTATTTCAATGCTTGATTGAATTCCTTCTGATGAAAATGGTTTAGTAACAAAACCGTAGGAATTTGTTTTCTTTACACGCTCAATCAGTTCTTTATTAATAATGCCGGAAATAAAAATAACCGGAATTCTATAGTTTTTTTTAATAAGTTCAGCTGCTTGAATGCCATCAAATTTACCTGGAAGATTTATATCCATCAAGATAATATCTGGTTTTTCCTTTTTTATACTTTCCAGTGCTTCTTCACCGGAAGTAACAGAATCGCAAACATTATAATTTAAATTTACTAAATTTCCTTTCAAATCCATAGCAACAATAGAATCATCATCAACAATTAAGATTTTGGGTTTATACATTTTTCCTCAACGATTTTTTTTATTATTGATTATAGTAATCAATAGCATTTTTTAATTACCTATTTTCCAATGAATAAAGACAGAAAAATTTAAGATGAAAATTTTTAAATCCTTCTTTGAATAATCCTAATAAGGTTTGTAAGCAAAACCCTATATGTTTATAATAGGATAAATTATTTATTTTATCAAGACCTGAGTAAACAATTATGATTGAAAGTGCCTATAAATATTAACCTCTTACTTTTGCAAGAGGTTAATAATAGATCATATCTATAATAATTATTGGTTGCTAATTTTTTACGTCGATTGTGTGGAGAATAATAAATATCCGATTAAGAATGAACGATTTCGGGTTATTTCTATTAGTGGCTAATTTCGTTTTTTTCTTCTTCTTCCGGATTTAGGTTTCGCTTCTTCTTCGGTAAGATCTTTTGGATTTTTTTCTTTTACAACATCTTTCAATTCAATCTTTTTTTCCCATTCATCCATCTTATGAACATCACCTGGGATATTTTCTGCTGCTTTTATATTTTCCTCTGAAGAAATGCGTTCTTCTTCAATCTTTGACAAATCTTTCAGTAAATCAGAAACTTCGGAATGAAACTTGGTGATTGTTCTTTGTAATCTTTTTATTAATTCATGGGTTAAACCTTTACCATACTCTTCACCGATTTCATCTAATATGGTATTAAGTTTTTTATTAATATAGCCTGCTCTTTCTTTTTCCAGGCCAAAATTAATATCTAATGGTTCCTTTACTTTTTCAACCACTTTTTCAGGCTCTTTATTTCCCCGATTTCTTCTACTTCTCCTGCTACTATTCATTTTATCCTCATATATTTATTTAAGTATTTATAATTTTCAGTCATTTAAATTTAAAAAATTTTCATTTAACAATTTCTTTAACTTAACATATTTTTTTTTAAATAATAATACAAAATTATCACTCTTTTTATTTTTAATTAAATTTAATTTAAAACCAGGACTAAACAATCTATCAATTCCCTTATTATTTTTATATCCATAAACACTTGCTAAACAAAATGATGTACTTTGAAATAAATATTTCCGATCATCTTCAATTGAAATAAAATCGCTTATTCTTCCGGCAAGAATCCAACCTAATGCTGAGCAACCAACTAAAATATATTTATTTAGTTTATCTGGTTGTTGATAATCATTATAATAGTTTATTTTACTTATAATATCTACCGGCACACTTACAATTTGATCATTTTGCCAAAGATACATTCCTTTTGGAGTTATGCTCTGGAAAGTTCCCAAAACCCAACGAAAATCTTTTGTTCTAATTTGACAAATAGTGTTTTTATTTATTTCAGAAACAAGACAATTTGAAAATTGTCTTTTGTTAGACAAAAGAATCTTCTGTCTAAGCTCTTCTGTAAATGGCTTTCTCTTATCTATTTCTCTCGAAAGAGTTCTAAAATTCAAATAGCCGATATTCCGATTTTCATAAATTATTCCATTGTTGGAAATCTTCTTAATTCTTACTTTTAAACCATTATCGTCATAAAATTGGGCATTAATAAAATTATCGATTTCAGGAAATACTTTATAATAAATATTTTCTTCAAGATCAAGTGTAGCACCAATTTTAGAGTTTAATACAAAAATTTCCTCACAAAAAATTAACTTTGAAAAAAGAAGTATTAATAATGGCAAAATTGTATAACGGCTCCTATTATTCAGGAGCCGTTTGGTTTTATTTAATATTGGTTTGGCAAACTTTATCATTTAGAATAGAAACTTTTCTAAATTAAAAATTGAATCCTGTTTCAATTGTTGTCAGGCTAATTCCTTCAGTATCAGGATCAATACTTCCATTTCCATCAGTATCACGATAGGTTTTTTGAAATCTGTAATATAAAACTGCTCCACCACCAAGTTCGAAGCCTACATTATATCCCAGGATTGTATTACCTGAAGGTGATTTGAATTTAAAAGGATTCTCATCATTATTCCTTTGGTAAAAAGCAACTGCTTCATAAAGTTTTGGAATTTTCTTTTTAGGAATTGAGGCTGAAGCCGAGAAACTTTTGATTTTTCCATTATCACCTGTCATTTGCTGATAATAACTGGATAAAATAACATAATTTAATATATTAACATTCACAGATCCAAAAAGCCCTTTCATCGGGTCCTGCATTAAGCTCAATTGCTGTTTAGTAAAAATCTGGTTATTTCTGACTTGAACTCTTTCAAAATCATATAATCTGTCCCAGTATCCATACATAAAATTTCTGCCAGCCATTCTATATTCTAAAGAAATGTTAAGAATTTTCAGAATATTTGCTTTGATTCCAGGAAAACTAATTCCCCATCCGGGTTTAAATTCTGTTGGATTTGATATATCATTATAGGAAGAATCTGTAATTGGTAGAAACCTGGCAAACTCACCATAGGTAACAATATTGAAATTATCCTTCTGAACGATAGGTATTCCAACATCAAAGGAAACGGCACCATTAAGATGTCTGTCATAATCACCAAGTTTGGTAATTCCACTTGCAATTATATCTTCTGTAGGAATATTTAAACCATTATTCCTCAGAAAATCTCTTTCATTCAGACTAAAGTCATTTCTTAAGGTATCAATAACTCTGTTATCATCTCTATCCCTGTATAGATCCAGGGCATCGGCAACTCCATCATCATCGGAATCAGGAAGCCCCAAATAAGGTTTTATATCCATTACTATGCTTGATCCAAGTATAAGTGGTGTATTTTCCATAGGCTTGTATGTCAGTCTGCCGGCCATTAAGCCGGGTCCTCGTATCTCTTTTAGATTTGCAATAAAAACTTCCCAGCCAAGTTTATCATATTTCATACCTGCATGAATTCCAATTTTTCTGATTTGAGGATATTCCGTAGTATTCGAATAACCATTCATCAAAATTCCATAACCTAAAACAACATTATCCATTGCTCCGGCTTTTACAAAAAGAGGATCACCCGGTTTACCCCAGCGTAAATAATAAATTTTATCAAGATAATCAGCAAATTCGTCCCATTCATCTTTTCTGATTTTTCCCTGATCATCCATATAAAAAGCAACATCTAAACCAATTCCAAGTTTTCCAAATTTCATTTCCGGTCTCAAAGCTATCTGGTTATAGATTTTTCCATCAATAGTAACAGATCCTAAACCCAGACCCATTCCAAAATTTTTGCCTTCATCGTCAGGTTTAATTTCTTCTTCCACAGGTTTAGCTAAACCGGTATCCATTGACATGGACGGATCGGTTGTATCGGCAGGTACTATCGTTTGCGGAGTATCAATAATTTCACCGGATGGTTCAGGCTGATCCTGTTCCTGCAAAGGTTCTATTGGTTCAGGTTGTGGCTCTGGTTCATCTTCGTAATTTGGAATGTCTTCCTCTTCACAAGGCATATTAATACATTGTCCGTCCGGCGTTGATATTATCATTTGTCCGGCTTCTAAATTAACTGCTGTTCCGGTAATCAAATTTATAATTTCTACAATACCTGAAATACCAATAAATCTATCCCCAAATTCCGGTGAACATATAACCAAAAAATCAGTTCCTTTTACTGATGCCACCGAGGTTGGGGTTTCAATCCGAAAACTGGTTGTAGCGCCGGGAGTAATTTTTGATAAAATTCTTCCCTTTGTCATTTTAACTGTTCGAACAGAAAACTCTTTCTTTATTTCTAATTCGGAATTTTGCCTGATTTTGAGTAAGGATTTATCACTATCAAATATTAAGGCTGCAAATCCCTGATCATCAGTCTTTATTGCATCTCCATTATTTAATGCAGAACTAACCTTAGCCTCTTCAAGATATTCTGTTTCAGTAACACGACGAATATTTACGTTACCATTTTTCTTAATAATTGTAGCAAACTTTTCCTGACCAAAAATCAAACCCTGAAACAGCAAAGAAAATAGCAATGTAGTGACAATAATTTTTTTCATAAGAAACCTCCGTAAAATTTACTCTGTCTTTTTTAGGATAATTATTACAATTCCTTTTGTAAAATAAATATAGGTAATGATATAGAATTTATCAAAAATATAATCGACATCAATTAATGGATAATGTTAATAATCTGATCTTCACTTAGCATTTTAATATCAATTTTTTTGACATTAATTAAATTATTCACTGGAATTTTTATACTATAAGGTATTTCAAGATCCTTTTTATTAAGATATAATTTTACTCCATCTGGTGCAACTGTAATCTGGTACAAAGGAAAAAATTCATTGTAAATATTTGTTTTGGTCATAAGGCTATTCCAGTTTTTTGGAATATCAAAAATATGAAAAGCATAATCTGTTTTTTCATCAAGTAAGGTTATAACAGGGTATGTTTTATATAATCCCGATGTAATTTGATCTAACATTTTCTGATTGAAAATAAAATTATCAACAGGAAAATAAAAACCGGAATACTTACTGGTTTCCAATTGCTTACATGGTAACATATTAAGCATTTCTTTTATTATATTACGTTTAAGCCGATATGCAATATTAAAAGAAATTATCATATATTCATGATTCAAAGGATCTCGTTTAAAAACCGGATCATCGATTTCAATTTGATAAGGATTCTGATTAATTTTGTTCAAAATAAGTTGAAAGGAACGTGAATCTGCTATATGATTATTAATTTTTAGGGAAAAAATATCCTGCGATTTTGGATCATTATCAGGCTCATCTTTAACTTCCGGTGGATTCAATAAAAGATCAATCGCTTTGGAAATGTTCCTGGTTGCCTGTGAAATTTGATTTGGGGTGTCTTTTTCTTTATTAGATACACTCTGTTTGATTATCCTGTCAGCCGGGATTGTAGATTTCTTAGCTTTTATAGAATTAATAACCAGATTTTCTACTAATGTATTAAGTTTATCAACAATTATGGCCAAATCTCCGCTACTAATATTCAGATTTTCCTGGCCGATTGTATTCCAATTAGTCAGGTCTGATAATTGAAGATTTATGATAAAATTCCCATGTTCCTTTTTATATTTTGCAGATAAAATGAAATTTGTTAAAGGCTTGGTTTCTTTAAATTTTTCAAAATCATTGTCCAAATCAGCAGAAGGAAAACAATTTATACTTTCTATATTTTTAAAATGAGAAATCAGGAGGTCGGGAAATCCTTCCTTAAGCCAGTTTATTTCAGAATTGTTATTAATATTGTCAAATTGAAGAATGTAGAGATTTATTTCCGATTTTTGATTCCGGCTAAAGGCCATTATCGAAATTAGCCATAATAAAACAATTTTGAGAAAGATTCTTTTTTTCATATCACTCTTTAGGAAAAATTTTAATTGCCTTGGAAATTCTTTTTAATACAGTTTTCATGCCTATTAACTCAACAATTTCAAAAATACCAGGGCTTACTCCCTGCCCTGTTACAGCTAACCTGAGAGGATGGATCAGATAACCAGCCTTGCAACCTAATTCCGTAGCAGTTGTGCGGACAAGATTTTCGATTTCCATCTGATTCCAGGATTGTATATTGATAAATTTATTTAATAGTTGTGTCATATTTTCAGTTACTTCCTGATTATTCCAGTATTTTGATGATGCATTATTATCATAAACTTCCGGGTCTTTAAAAAAATAATCTCCCCATTCAAAAAACTGGTTATAATTTTTCATTCTTGATTTTAATAAATTAATAGCAGAAATGATGTATTTTTTCCTGTTATTATCATGATTTTCTGTAATATATCCTTTTTTAATGAAAATCGGAAAAAGATTTTCAAAAATTTCATCATTTGAAATCACAGAAATATGTTTATCGCTTATCCAGTCTAATTTTTTTATATCATATACGGCGGATTTTTTGGCTATTCCATTTAAACTGAACTGTTTGATTATTGATTTCTTATCTAAAATTTCCTGCCCCTTTTTTGGTGCCCATCCCAATAAGGCCAAATAATTAAAAACAGCCGCTGATGGATATCCCAGAGCTTTATATTCATCTACACCGGTTGCACCATGACGTTTGCTTAATCTTTTTCCATCTGCACCTAAGAGCAATGGTAAATGCGCAAATTTTGGAATCGGTTTTTCCAGGGCCAAATATAAATTTATTTGTTTTGGCGTGTTTGAAAGATGATCCTCTCCTCTAATCACATGAGTTATTCCCATTTCAAAATCATCAACAACTACTGCTAACTGATAAGTTGGTGATCCATCTGAGCGTTGAATAATAAAATCGTCTAATTCATGACTCTTTACGCTTATTTTTCCATAAACCCTATCTGTGAAAATAATTGATTTGTCCGGATTTTTGAAGCGAACTACATAGTTTTGGTTTTGAGAAACTTTTTGATCAACTTCTGATTTTGTTAAATGTCTGCATTTTCCTGAATATTGAAATGCACCGGATTTACGTTCCTCTTCAATCTCTTCTGGTGTACAGAAGCATTTATATGCTTTGTCTTGCTTTAATAACTGCTCTATATATTTTTTATAAATCTCTGCCCGATTTGATTGAAATATCGGTTCTTCGTCCCAATCCAATCCAAGCCATTTTAATGACCTGTAAATTTGTTCAACATTTTCCATATCGGAGCGCTTGGTATCAGTATCTTCAATTCTAAGTAAAAAACTTCCATTATTTGAGCGGGCATAGAGGTAATTATATATTGCTGTTCGGGCGCCACCAAGATGCAAAGAACCTGTCGGACTTGGAGCAAACCTTACTTTAATTTTCTGCAACATCTACCTCATCAGTAATTGATTTCGATTCTATATAATTATTCTCTTCAATATCTATTACAACTCCACCAAAAGATTTGGCGAAAATATTATAGAAAATAACTATTAATGAAATAAGAAATGTAATAAATATCGAAAAAATCAAGCCTTCAAAGAGTGATAAAACCAATATTCCCAACAGACTAAAATTTGTTTGTCCCACTAATTCACCAAAGGGCATTGTATCTATTGCGCTACCCATAGCACTGATTATCCATGAAATTAATAGCAAAGTAAAGAAAAAAATTATACTTCCTACTACCAATCCGATTAGAAATGATATTTTTAATAACGATGCTAAACAGATGTTTTTTATTTTATATTCCATAAATTTCTTCCAATTATAATTATTGTCATAAGTTTGGGAAAAAATTGTTATAAATCAAGAATTTTAGATAATTATTGTTTACTGAAAAATGGCGAGCATTATATTTCCTATTCTATTAATTATAATATACAAAATAACAAAAAATCCCGGCATATAGCCAGGACCTTTTGATGTAATATTTTAAATTAATATTAGGCTTTTTTTCGCCAATCAAGAGCACCTACAGGACATTCAGGAATACATGCACCACATTCGGTACAACTATCAGGTAAAGGAGCATCAAATTCGGTTGCAAGATTTGTTTCAAATCCACGATTAACAAAGCCAAGCAGAGTTTTATTAATCACCTCTTTACAGATTTTCACACATGCACCACATTTAATACATTTATTCCTGTCCAGGATAATTTCAGGATGCCGCGTGTCATAATTAAATATCCTTTTTGCTCCCTGTATAGCTTCGGGATGAGCAGCATATTCTTCTGAATAATCTTTGAGTTTACATTCTGATTTTGCGGTACAACTACACTCAAAACATCTTTCACCTTCTTTGGCGATTTCTTCTTCGGTGAAAGTCCTGGTAGTTTCCTTAAATGTTGTTTTTCTTTCTTCTAATGGGATATAGGATAATTTCTGTCTACTCCGTACAATAGGTTCGTTTAAGAAAACAAGATCATCTTTTTTTAATGATTGCCAATGACCGCGGGAAACATTGATTTCATAAGCCTTCTTATATTTTTCATTTTTGAAAAATGCAAGGATACCAAGTGCGGCTATTCGTGCTCCTGCTACGGCTTCTACTACAGTTGCAGGTCCTGATACACAATCACCGGCAGAAAACACATTTTCATCCATTTGACCGTTATCAGTATTTATATCAACATCGCCCCATTTATTTAATTTTAGTCCATCGGGAGTAATTGTTTTTTGTCCGATTGCAGCTATAATTGTATCTGCTTCTATATCATACTCGGAATTAGGAATTGGAACGGGTCTGCGTCTTCCTGAAGCATCAGGTTCACCAAGTTTCATTTCATTACAGGTAATGATTTTCTGTCCGTTTTCAATCCGTACTTTGACCGGTGCGGAGAGGAATTTAAAAATTACACCTTCTTCACGGGCTTCATCAATTTCAATCTGCTCAGCCGGCATTTCTTTTTCGGTTCTTCTATAGTAGCAATAAACTTCTTTACTACCAAGTCTAACGGCGGTTCTTACACAATCCATAGCTGTGTTTCCACCGCCAATTACAATTGTTTTCCCCGGGTTTTCACCTTGCCAGTTGTTTGAGGCAATTTTTTCCAACCAATGGATTCCACCAACTGAATGTTCTTCACCTTCAGCTCTCATTGAACTTGGCTTCCATGAACCAACGGTGATAGCTACGGCATCGTATTTTGACTTCAAATCATCTAATTGAATATCTTCGCCAAGTTTTTTATTACAATGAATTTTAATTCCTCCCATTTTTTCAAAATGGGCGATTTCTTTATCTAATAAAAATTTAGGAAGTCTGTATTCCGGAATACCATAACGAAGCATACCGCCTGGTTTTTCCATCATCTCAAAAATATCAGATGACACGCCTTGCAATCTTAAAAAATAGGCTACAGAAAGTCCGGCTGGTCCTCCACCAACAATAGCAACTTTTTTCCCATTTAAATTAGGACGCTCTTCCATATATTCTTCATAATGGAGATCCGCAGCCAATCTTTTAAAATCATTAATTGCTACTGGCTCATCTTTGTCTGTAATATTTCTTCGGCAATCCTGTTCACAGAATCTAGGACATACACGACCAATTGAGATCGGTAGTGGAATACGTTCCTTGATTATTTTCAGACCTTCTAAATGATTCCCGTTTTTCCCGGCTCTTACATATTCTTCTACACTTGCCTGTGCAGGACATGCAATTGTACAAGGTGCTTCACAATCACCTGTATGTTCAGAAAGCAACAAATTTAATGCAGTTTTTCTCATATCAACAACTTCAGGACTGCTTGCTTCTATTACCATTCCATCTGAAGCGGTAGCCGAACAGCTTGGAAGAAATTTTCCCGTTTTAATATCTTTGACAACACAAACAAAACAGGAGTTTGAATTACTGATTTTTTCATTATAACAAAGAGTTGGAATTTCAATACCCATTTCTTTGGCAACACTTAATATTGTTTTACCTTTTTCAGCAGTATAATTTTTTCCATCTATAGTTATTTTAATCTTACTCACTGATGCCTCCTCCTGGTATTCTGGAAATTGTATTCTTCGGACAAACTTCAATACAACTATTACACCTTGTACATTTTGAATTATCTACTATAAAATCATCGGAAATTGCATCTATCGGACAATTTTTAATACACAATCCGCATTCAATACAATTCTCTTTGTCAATAAAAACATCTACAAGTGCATTACACTCAAGGGCATTACATTGTTTTTCATTTACATGTCTTAAGTATTCATCTTTGTAATACCTGATAGTTGAAATTACCGGATTAGGTGCAGTTTGTCCCAAACCACAGAGTGAACCTTTTTTGATTTTATCACCCAGGTCCTGAAGGAAAGTAATATCTTCCTCACAGCCATCACCAGCAGTAATTCTTTCCAGGGTTTCCAGCATTCTCGTTGTTCCAATTCGGCAGAATGTGCATTTTCCACAACTTTCGCGGGCTGTAAAATCCAGGAAATACCTTGCGGTTTCAACCATACACCTATTATTTCCAATTACAATTAATCCCCCTGATCCCATAATAGCACCAAGAGATGTAAGTGAATCATAATCAACAGGTGTATCAAAATGCTCTGCCGGAATACAGCCGCCACTTGGCCCGCCTATTTGGACTGCTTTTACTTCTCCTTTAACTGCTCCACCAATTTCATAAACAATTTCTCCAATTGTAATTCCCATGGGTACTTCAACAAGGCCGGAATATTTTAAATCTCCAGCAAGAGCAAACAGTTTAGTTCCTTTGCTATTTTTTGTTCCAAGTTTTGCATATTTGGTACCACCTTCACGTAAGATAATTGGAATATTTGCAAAGGTTTCTACATTATTAATAAGAGTAGGATGTCCTTTATAACCTTTATCTGTTGGAAATGGAGGCCGGAATCTTGGAGTTCCTCTTTTTCCTTCAAGCGAATTGATCATTGCTGTTTCTTCACCACAGACAAATGCCCCTGCACCCTCTTTAATTTTAATAAATATTTTTCGACCGTTAATATGATTAATTTTATATTTTATAATATCTTCAATTGCAATTTTCAGATTCTTAATGGCTAAAGGATATTCAGCTCTGACATAAATAAAAATGGAGGAAGCTCCGGTTGCATGGGCTGCGATCAACATGCCTTCCATAACCTGGTGTGGAACAGATTCCATCATTGAGCGATCCATAAAAGCTCCCGGATCACCTTCGTCAGCATTACATATTAATACTTTTTCTTCGTCTTTTTGAGCAGCAAGGAAACTCCACTTGAGTCCTGTTGGAAATCCACCACCACCACGTCCCCGAAGTCCTGATATTTTTACCTGTTCTACTACTTCTTCAGGTTTCATTAATAATGCCTTGGCAAGACCGTTATACCCGGAATTAGATTTATATTCATCATAGGAAACCGGGTCAATTTTACCTGCCAGTTCTGTTACTTTCAAAAATTCTTTCTTCGTGCGATTTCCACCAACTTGCAGACGAGAGGAATTTTCAAGATTTAAGATTTTTTCCAAAAATTCTTTTTTTGGCTCAACTTTTTCATAGAATATTGATCCTTTATCAGTTTCAACCTCAATAATTGGTTCGGCATAGCAATGACCAATACATCCAACTTCTACAAGTTCAATATCTTTTATATTTTCTGAGAAAAAATCAAATACTTCATCAGCCCCGGCTGCAACGCCACAGCTTCCTGTTCCGATTTTAATTCTTTTTATCATGATTATGCCTCCTTCTTAAATTTTCGAAGGATTTTTAGTAAAGATTTTCGTTCTAAATTACCATATACTTTTCCATTAATTGCAATAACCGGTGCTAAACTACAACATCCAAGACATGCAACAGTTTCCAATGTGAATAAATCTTCACTATCAGTTTCACCATCTTTAATTCCTAGTTCGTCACTTATCCAATTCGAAATCAGATTTGCACCTTTAATATGACATGCTGTGCCATCACAAACGGAAATAATATATTTCCCGGGTTTAGTTCTTTTAAATTGAGCGTAAAAGCTAATTACTCCTTCTACTTCAACAGGTGGGATTGAAAAATAGTTAGAAATATCTTTCAACCGTTCATCGGACACAAATCCTTCATTTTCCTGCACAGACTGAAGGGCTCTAATCAAATTACTTTGATCTTTTTCCATTTCCTTTAATAACATTTTTTCAGGCATTAAACCTCCAATTAGTATTCTTTAAAAAAAAATCAATATTCAATAAACCTTAGCAAATTTACACAAAAAACAGACCACTTTTTATATTTTTTTACTAAAAAAATTTAGAAAATAGGCATAAATAATTATTTTTTAATCCAACATCAGGTACAATTAAAAAGTATTTATGTTTCATTTGAAAAAAATAATGTAAATCAATATTCGGGAATAAAGTTTAAAAATGATAATGTCCTTTGCAAACCAGGTTTTTCAGACTAAACATTTCATTACAAAAATAGATTGATGTATTTTCTTGAATTCGAGAATTTAATATTTTTAATTTTTCAAACACGATTTTTATTAATACCCGAACTATACCTTTAAAACGATCCAGTTTAAACTTTAATTAAATTTAAAAGTCAAAAAAAATTATTTATTTAGTAATTCTCTTTATATAAATTAATCTTTTTTACTTTTTGTAGTTATCAAAATCAATAATAATTTAATTATGGCACATATTTTGTTCATATAAAAACAGAATTTATAATATTGTTGAAATAGAAAATGCTTAAAAAAGGAGGTCATAGTGGCCATGTCAAAAACTTATACATCTGTTGAAGATTTTATGAATATGGTTATTGCTAAAAACCAGGGGCAGGAAGAATTTCATCAGGCAGTTCACGAAGTAGTTGAAACTCTTTGGGATTTTCTTCAGGAAAACCCTATTTATTTAGATGTCAATATTTTAGAAAGAATAGTAGAACCTGAAAGAGTATTAATGTTTCGCGTACCATGGGTAGATGATGATGGTGATGTTCAAATCAATAGAGGTTTTAGAATTGAATTTAACTCTGCAATAGGTCCATATAAAGGCGGTTTACGTTTTCATCCATCTGTAAATCTTAGTATTTTAAAATTTCTTGGTTTCGAACAAATATTCAAAAACAGTTTAACAACATTGCCAATGGGTGGTGGAAAAGGTGGAAGTGATTTCGACCCAAAAGGTAAATCAGATAATGAAGTAATGAGTTTCTGCCAATCTTTTATGACCGAATTACAGCGTCATATAGGACCTAATACAGATATTCCTGCCGGTGATATTGGTGTTGGTGGGCGAGAAATTGGTTATTTATTTGGTCAATACAAAAGATTACGTAACGAATTTACCGGTGTATTAACTGGAAAAGGTCGCAATTGGGGTGGAAGTTTAACCCGACCTGAGGCAACTGGTTTTGGCGCTACTTATTTTACTAATGAAATGCTTAAATCTCATGGAAAATCCTTTAAAGATAAAATAGTTGCTGTTTCGGGTTTTGGTAATGTATCATGGGGTGCTTGTCAAAAGGTTACTGATTTAGGAGGAAAAGTCGTTACTCTTTCCGGTCCTGATGGCTATATATATGATCCTGACGGTATTAATACAAAAGAAAAATTTAATTATATGTTAGAACTCAGAGCTACAAATAATGATGTTGTTGCTCCTTATGCAGAAAAATTTCCAAATGCTGAATTTTTTGCAGGTAAAAGACCATGGGAACAAAAAATTGATATAGCTATGCCCTGTGCTACTCAAAATGAATTATCTGAAGATGATGCAAAAATGTTGATTGAAAATGGTTGTATCTGTGTAACTGAAGGTGCTAATATGCCTTGTACTCCGGAAGCAGTTACAAT
>JAOZSR010000139.1 GCA_029939575.1 Fidelibacterota bacterium | reverse complement strand
TCATTTTCTATAAAAAATATCAATTTTCATTACCCATTGTAATTCATATAGAACCTGTTTTTTTTTATAATTCTCAAATGTATATTGTTAATTCAAATGAAGATTTCCTTTTAGAAGTAACTAAATGATTATAAAAAAGTTTGGATTGAAGAATTTTCAAACAATATTAGCATTTATTATTTCTATGATTTAAAAGGACCAATATTAATAAAGTAAGATAGTAAACTCAATTACCTTACTAAGACCAAATGTTTATATTTATAAATTTACTTTTTTCTGGAAATATTTAATTTTCTCTTGACATTAATTATATTTTTTGATAGTCTTACCCATGATTAAAAATATCATAAAAAGAATAGAAGATTCTCTTTATAATTTGTTATTAGTTCGGTTAACTAACAAAGATGACAAGATATCCTTTTTCTTGGAAAGTTATATTTTTTTAAAGAAATAATACCATTATAAAATTGAAATTTTATGGAGGCAAGCGAATGCGTAAGTTTTTATTATTTTTATTAATACTGCTGGCAATTAATTTATCTTATGGTGGCACGTCCGGGAAAATTACAGGAATAATAACCGACATTTCTACCGGTTTACCATTAGCAGGTGTTAATGTTGTTGTTTCAGGTACTTCTATCGGTGCCGCATCTGGTACTGATGGACATTTTGTAATTCTTAATGTATCACCAGGAGAATATGAATTAAGAGTAATGATGATGGGGTATCAGACGGTAACAGTAAAAGAAGTTCTTGTCTCAATAGATTTAACCACAAAAATAAATGTAGAAATGAATGTCACAGTTCTTGAAGCCGGTGAAGAGATAATTGTACTGGCGGAAAAACCATTATTGAAACAGGATGAATTCGCATCAAAACATATGGTCTCCTCCGAAGAAATGCAAGTACAGCCAGTTGATAATATAATTAATATTGCTAAAAATCAGGCCGGTGTTGTAGGTAATAATTTTCGTGGTGGTCGTGCCGGAGAAGTTTTAGTAGTTATTGATGGAATTCCTGTACGAGATCCTGCAGCCGGATATACCGGTGATATGGGAGGGTTTTCTCTGGGAATACCAAAAGAAGCAGTCAAGGAAATGGAAGTTTCGTTAGGTGGATTTTCCGCTGAATATGGAAATGTTCAATCAGGAGTATTAAATCTTGCTATGAACGAAGGTTCAAAAGAGTATCATGCCTCATTTCATACAACTACAACAGATTTTGGATCATTAACTCAAAAATTAATGAAAAAAGATGACTGGTGGTTTGATGCAAAATATCAGCAAAAATTAGAGAATAATTACAGGTTTAACTTAAGTGGCCCGGTTCCTTTGCTTTCAAACCTGACATTTTCTGTTTCAGGTGATATTTTTGATAAAACCCAGGGGTATTTTCTTAATCAAAAAGAACTCCGCCAATCTTACCAGGGTAAAGTTTCTTTGAAAATATCAGATAAAGCGAAATTTTCGATAGGTGGAAATTATACAAAAAAAGAATGGGATTCTTTTTATTTTCAAGCCGGTAAATATGGGCCTGGTGATGATTTTCAATCAGATCTGTACGAATTTTATGAAGATTTGGATGCTGATAATGATACTTTAAAACGTTATCTCTATGTCGATGATGCTTTTGATACTACCAGATATCAGCAAGGATTAATTGATAGCCTGGAAAATCCTTATTATGTAACAATGAATGATAGTGATTCTGTTGCTGTAAATTTTCACAAAAATTATTATCTTGATAGCCCTATTAATCATCTCACATCCAGAGAAAAAGAAAGCAATATGATTTATGGAGTTTTTACATATACATTGTCACCAAAAACTTATATGGAATTTAGAGGACAAATCTATAATTCCAGCTATATGAATGGTATGAGAGACTATGCTGACAGAGATGGAGATGGAGATCGTGACGAATATTTGCAATGGGATTCTGCCATTGACGGACCAAGACCATTAGATTTGGAGAGAGAATATCAATTTTGGTGGCTTCGTGGTGATGATAGAGAGTTTCGGGATCAAAAAGTTAATTCCTATATGTTGAAATGGGATATGACTTCCCAGGTAAATAAAAATCATATGCTCAAAACAGGGCTGCAATTTAATCTGAATAATACTGATGTTACTGATATTACCTGGTCAAGTGTAGGCGAAGGGACTGACTTTTCTTTAAATACTTTGAGAAAAGATATATGGAATGATGATGATTTGGATTTTGGTGCTTATGTACAGGACAAAATGGAATATGATAATGACCTGGTTGCCCTTGTAGGATTAAGATTTGATTATTTCAATCCAAACGGCTTTGGAGATAGGATGAAATATCCGGGTGATATGGTCAATCCTATTCAGGATTATGATGAAAACGGTGAAGCGATTTTTAGTGATCCAAAAGAAGCTAAGGCAAGATATCAATTGAGTCCGCGTATTGGATTGTCTTATCCAATTAGTGATCGTGATGTGATGTTTTTCTCCTATGGACATTATTTTCAGCGACCTGATGGACGATATATATTTAGAAATCATCAGTATCGAAGTCTGACAAAAGTTGGAAACTGGGTAGGAAATCCATCTTTAACCCCGGAAAAGACGGTTGCTTATGAAGTCAGTTTTGAACATTTAATTACAAAAAATTTAAAAATGTCTGTTACAAGTTATTTCAAAGATGTGACAGATTTAATCAATAACCAAAAATTTGTATTTCCTGACGGGACAGAAGTCTGGCAATATGTAAATGGTGATTATGCCAATATTAAAGGTGCTGAATTAACACTTAAAAGACTTAGAAGCGATTTCTGGAGTTTGCAGGCGAATATTTCATATTCAATAGCAAAAGGTAGAAATAGCTCAGCAAATGGTGTCTCCCTTTATCCTTATGATAAGACAATGTATTATCTCGATTATGACCGGAGGATCAGCAGTCATCTTAACTTAACCCTCTATTCCAATGACGGATTAAGAATAGCAAAAGCCATTACCAGGAACTGGATTATGAATTTACAGTATGATTATGGTACCGGAAAACCATTTTCAACTTATGGTGAACAGGGTGCTACTAATGATAGAAGATTACCGGATTATACAAATCTTGACCTGAGAATTCATCGTAGTGTTAACTTTGGAAAAAGCAGACTTAATTTATTTCTAGATATATTTAATGTATTAAATAATGATGTACATTATGATATTTATACAAAATATTATGATGAAACCAAACTGCCGAATGTTATTTATAAAGAAGAATTATCCGGTCTGGAAATTTTATCACCATCAATTTATCCGGCAGAACGTCAGTATAAAATTGGTATATCCATAAATTTATAAAATTATAAACCAGGAGAATAAATTAATGAAAATTAAATCAATATTATTCCTTTTGTTAACATCGCATCTAATGTTTGGTGCGGGTAAACCGGTTAAGATGAATATCCAAAAACCAATTAGCCTGTTTAAATCATCATCATCAGTACCAATTGATGTAAAATATCACAGAATTGGTCAGATGTGGATGAGAGTTACAAATTTTTCTATGATCGGAGATGACTCCTATACTAACCGAACTCCTTCCGGAGAATGGCCAGGTGGATCGGGGAATTCTTATCTTTACCGTGGGTCAATTTGGCTAACAGGCTCAAGAAATGGTATTCGTGCTACCAGTACTACAGAGGATAAAGAATATACGCCTTTAAGTATTGTTTCCAAAGAAACGTTTTTGGATGGTTTGGCGGAACATACCGAATGTAAATTTACCGACTCAATCAAAAAGAATGAATCTCACATTCCTATTGGTTATGAAATAACTCAGCATACTTATGCTTTTGGAGTTAGTTTTGCCGATGACTTTGTTCTTTACAAATACTACATAAAAAATGTTGGAGTAGATACAACTGATGATGGAGTTGCAGATGATACCTCTCCAATTGAAGATGTACATTTTACTTTTCGTATGGATGGTGATATATCCAAATTGAGTTCATGGAACACAGAAGCGGATTTTGTCAATCGTGATGATCATGCAATGTGTTTAACTGCAGGGTGGGATGAGTTAAAATTGTTTCCTTATATGGAAAATCAATTTGAAAATGATTCAACTCTATGGGAAACTCTGGGATCTTATGTCGGAGATAGTACTCTTACAATTATGTTTGATGGTGATAATCGTGGTTACCCCAGTGAAGTCGATACCAGTTTAGTGAGTTCGGATAACTATTTTTATGAACATCCTGATGATGATTTTGGTAACCCAAATTCCAAAGCAGAATTCCAGTCGCCGGGAGTTTTGGCAATGCAAATGATTCATACCGAACCATTACTCAAACCTAAGTCCTATACCACCAGTTATATCGGGCAGGATTTTGATGATGATGCTGCTCAATGGAACAATGCTATTGGAAAAACAAAATTTGATAAATTGTTTAAATTACCACCATTTCAGGGAGGTGGAGTAAATGAGGGTGATTATCGTGCCATTACAACTTTTGGGCCACATGAGTCACTGGCTTATGGAGATAGTGTGGAAATAATTTTTGCTGTTGGAGTTGGAGTTGATCCCAAAAAAGCCGGAGCCTACAGTTTTTTAAAATTGGTTCAGGATATGGAAGTAGCCAAAACAATTGTTCACGATGATTTCCAAATTGATATCAATGAATTTGCACCGACTTCCAATATTGAAATGGGAGCTGTATTTGACGATCAAAATAATTTTCAGGGTGCCAAAATTGAATGGGATCCAGGTTTGAGTATCGGGCATCAAAATTTTGCTAAATTTGTACTTAGAAAAGGCGTTAGCCGAGATGCAAGTGGTAGTTTTATCTGGGATACTTTAGGTGTTTATGATCTTGCAGCAGTGAATGCGATTTTGGATACTGCTGAAAATAACAAGGTTGGATTTTTTGATGCAAATGTGTCATTTGGTTATGATTATACTTATGATTTGGTTACTGAATCTTATTCACCAAAATATTTTAAAGTTACACTTTCTACACAAGATTTTATAACTGCAACCGGAAAAAGCCATGTTTCAAAACTTGATGATATTCGGGCAGTTCCGAATCCATATAAAGGAAGTGCTCCCTGGAACAATCCGGAACCGGCCAACGATGCGGCACGTCATTGGAAAGATCGAATCTTTTTTATCAATTTACCGGAAGATGCGGTAGTCAGGATTTTTACATTAGACGGTGATAAGGTAGCAACAATCCGCCCGACAGATTCCAGGAATATTGAAAATGCACCTGAAACAAATCAGGCTACTGCCGAATGGAATTTGGTTAGCAGATCAAATCGGGATGTAGCGCCTGGAGTTTATATATATCATGTTACATCTGATTTGGGTGAAAAAGTTGGTAAAATTGCTATTTTAAGATAAATAGAGGATATTATGAGAAAATTATTTATAATTACAATCATATTAATCAGTAATCTTTGGGGCTCCTCATCAATAGGATCAGCCACTGCACAATTTCTGGAGGTCAATCTGCATGCTCGCAATATGGCAATGGGAAATGCATTGACTTCACTTGCTTCCGGAGCTTCTGCCAGTATGGTGAATCCAGCTGGAATAGTTGATTTCAGCGGCAATGATATGGCCAGATTTGATACATATTTTTCCTACGTAAAATGGCCGGCAGAAATAGATTTTGGTTCCTTTAATATTGCTTATAAACCACCATTTTTAGGAACTATTGGTATTAACGCCACTTTTGTGAATTATGGTGAAGAAATACGCACAACTCCGGAAAATCCAATGGGTGATGGGACCTTTGATATTTCAAGTAATTCGATCGGTATTACTTATGGTCGTTACCTGACTGATAAATTTTCTATCGGGTTAACTGTAAAGATGATTAATGAAAATTTTGATGACATTTCATATAACCAGTTAGCCTATGACATTGGAACAATGTACAGAACCGGCTTTAGAAATATGAAAATCGGGATGAGCATTTTACATTTTTCCAAAGAAGCCCAATTTGATGGAGAATTTACCGATTATAGTGATAAAGTAAAAATGACTGAGGGCAAAACAAGTGAATATGAAAACTGGCCTTTACCAATGACATTTCGTTCGGGAATTTCAATGGATGCGCTGACTGCTGATACTTATACTCTGCTTGTTGCTTTTGATATGCTTCATACAAATAATTCTTCAGAAAGATATGGTTTGGGTGCTGAATTAAAATATCTGGATAAATTTTTTGTTAGGGCAGGATATCAGATGGGAACTGATATCGAAGGACTTAGTGCTGGCCTTGGTACAAATATGATGGGAATTACTGTAGATTATGCTTTTAATTCAATGCAATATTTTGGTGGCAGACACCGATTTGCGATTGGATATAGTTTTTGATAAATAGTATTGTTATTCTAATAAAAAAAAGGAAGGAAGTGTTATGAAAAAAGTTAGTTTGTTACTGTTAGTTGGGATGCTTTTTGTATCTCTGTTACATGCAGAATTATTTACTGTACTTGATACAGTAAATATTGCTGATAATTTAACCAAGAATAATGGTGGAATTGGAAATATCA
>JAOZSR010000138.1 GCA_029939575.1 Fidelibacterota bacterium | reverse complement strand
CGACTTCCGACTTCCGACTTCCGACTTCCGACTTCCGACTTCCGACTTCCGACTTTCCGACTTCCGACTTCCGACTTCCGACTTCCGACTTTCCGACTTCCAACTTCCGACTTTCCGACCTTTCAAACCCAACAGAACTCATAATGTGAACATTTAGTGCATATTGTTTTCTTTTCTGGTGTCGGGATAATTCCTAAGCTCAAAAACTCATTAATTTCTTCCAATGATTTTTCTATAAATTTAATATCATCGTCATTTAATTCTATCTTTTTACTAATTTTTTCTTTTGGAATTTTTATTTCTCCTTTGAATATATACCCTTTCTTTTTGAGCATATAAAGATAGTATTTTAGTTGAAGAATCCCATTTTCAATCAATCTTGATGATTTTTTTACTTCTGCAATTATCATATTACCATTTCTGGATTCAATAATATCTACTTTAGCAGGAAGGTCAGCCAGCACTATTTCATGTTTTTTTCTTTTAAATGTATCTTCTGATAATAGTCTGCCAATATATAAAAATTCATTCATCTGATCACCACATATTTGGTGGTACATAAGCCAGGCCTCCCGTTTGCAAATATGATAGGCATTGTATATAGAAGGCTGTATTTTTAGATAACTATCCATTTTTTATCAATAAATTAGGTTATATAATGGAAAAATCATCATACCCATTTATCCAACCTTTTTGAAAAGAATAACTTACATGGCTTTGATTCCCAACCTGGTCAAAAGGGCAAAAATGCAGATCACTATCCTTGTAAAATTCACAAAAATCTTTTGCATCTTTTTCATTAATATTAATCAAATATTGTGAAATTTTTTTATACCATTCTTTCAATTCACGCTTAAGATCCATTTTCTCATTCAAAGAAATACTGTTTTTGTTTAACCTGGTCATTATACTTTCTCTTTCAAGAATGTAGTTTTCATAGAGTCCTTCTTCAGTTTCAACAAAAATTGGTTTTATTGAAGGAATTGTGGTCATAAAATATTTATTAAAGTTTTTAAATGCAGTTTCAAAATTCAGATATTCCAAATCTTCTGATAATAACAAATCGGGTGAAGTTTTCTTTATGACTTTTTCAAAATATTGTTTCAAAAAACCCAATACTTTGTTTTCCGGTAATTCATCGGGCAAAATTGCTTTGACCTCATTTTCTGCCAGATCTTTTTTTTGATATGGTGAGAAGCCTAATAAATCAGTAATTACAAGATAAGCCTGGTGGGATCTTTTACCCTCTCTGTTAATTCTACCTGCTGTTTGAATAATACTGGATAATGGAGCAAATTCACGAAAACCATATTCAAAATCCAGGTCAACCCCAGCTTCAATAACCTGTGTAGCAATAACAATAGTTTTTTTAAGAGATTCCAAATGATTTGTTATATTAGCAATTATTATTTCTCTGTGTTTTGGGATAAAATTAGTATTTAATAAAAAAATATCTTCATTTTCAAAAGATGCTTCTAATAACTCATAAAGTTGCAAAGCCCTTTTTTTAGTATTTACAACAGCCAAAATTGAAACATATTCTTTTGAAGCAGACTTAATTTCTTCAGATAATTTTACAATATTATTGATTTTGTAATCAGGTTTTAAAATATACCTGTTACTAAAACTCATAGAATAAAAACTATCTCTTAATAATTCACAGGTTAAAGCAGGAGTTAGGAACCTTTGTATTTCAGGAATTGTAGCAGACATTAATACAAAATCAATATTAAAATTTATTGCAAGATAATTTAATACCCGTGCTATATCATGAAGTAATATCCTGGGAATCGCCTGAATTTCATCAAGAATAATAACTGAATCCCGTAAAGTCCAGAATTTTATTAAATCTCTGTTTCTATTTGAAAATATTGAGTAGAATAATTGGTTAAAGGTAGTTACGATCACTTTGTCATAAGACCAGGAAGAACTAATATATTCATCTTTTTGATTTATACTACTCTCTTCTGAAAAATTCTCATTTGAATATTTTTTGATGTGTGCAAGATGGTGATATTTTAATAAATTTCCGGAATCTATTGCATTACTATATTCGCTATGTGTTTGGTCTATAATTGAAGTCATTGGTAAGGCATTAATAATACGCTTTTTGTTTTTTGTTTTTACAATTTCCAGAGCAAGATGCAAGGCCATAAATGTCTTTCCCAGGCCTGTTGGTGCTTCTATAATAAATATTCTTTTTTCTTTATTAATTAAAAAATTTTGTAAAATTTCATTTCTTGCCTGATTTCGAATTCCAGCCAATTTGTTGGTTTTAGAACCTATGAATTTTAATAAATTTTTTAATATTTCATCAGTATCATCAAAATTGATATTCTCATATTTGCTTTTAAAAATCGCTTCATATTTATCAGCAAAAATTAGTTTTGAAAATCTTTCTTTTACCAGGAAATATGTATTAAAACCTTTTAATCCTGTTTTTTCAACAAATTTTGCATTATCGAAAAGTTCGGCAAAATCATCAATGTCAATATCTACATTCAGCTTGGCTTTCAGACATATATCCTTCAGTTTTCCTTCGAATCTATTAGAATTTGCAAATTCAGATAATCTATTATAAACAAAATGATTAATATCTTCGAGATTGCCATGATGCTTTAAGATAGAGATAAAAATCGCAAAATTTTCCGGAGTTAATTCCAGGTTTTTCCAACATAAAAATATTATTGCGCTTTCAAGGGAATGAGTAGTATTACTTTTCAAAATTGGATTTTTTATATATTTTTGAAATTTGTCGGACAATTTTCCCAGATCATGAAACATAGCAGCCATCCGATGATTTTCATCAACGAATGATTCTGCTATGTTAGTTATATGATCATTTAGCGGATAATCAGGGTGAGATAAAAACTGTTCATCAATGTTAAATAAAGTCACAATTAAAATCTCCATACTTACATGAAATTCTTACAGTCTCAATTTTTTGTTTTAAGGATATAACCTTATCACATATTACAAGATTCTGATAATCTTTGTATTGTCGATTACCATAAGATTTTGTTGCTGCATACATATTTGTATATTTTTTCCCCGGTTCAAATTTTATTAGTTGGTTATGTTTTGTGAATGAATCCAGCCTATCGCTTTTTACCTGGGCTCTTTGTAGCTCTATATTATCATAATTTGCAGCAAACTCGCTATTCCCCATATATAATGCAAAAGAAGACTTGTGCGATTGGAGATACTCTTTAATTTTACCTTCATATTTAAAATTTTTAATAAAAACAAAATATTTGGGATTTATTAACAGTTCCCTGTATATTGGTTTGGGTTTATGGAATTGTTCTCCCTGTATTTCCAACAGTTTATCTTGTTTCTTTCCAAGATCATTCTGTGCTTCCTCTATTTTCTTTTTAATTCTCGGATGTTTTATTTCTTCAGATTTTGATTTTTTTTCCAATTCTTTTAGATATTTTTCTTCTTCCTGTAATCTGATAACATCATATTTTGCTTTATAATATTTTTCAATTACGGAATATTTAACCTCTGATTTTGCAGTATAATCTGCAATATAATTCTGTGCAAAACTTGTTTTTCTAACAGGATTTATTAAAACTAAGGAATATAGAAAATCAAAATAATTTTCATCTTCAAAATAGTCTTTATAATTAATTCCCAATATTGAGGCAAGCGCCCCGCCAATTGTGGTTTTGGGCGGAACCGGAAAAGTTAAATTCTGAGTAATTGTAATCGGATCGCGAAAGGATCCAAAATTACTCCATAATTTAAATCCAAACATAACATTCCTCTTATTTTGTTAGCAGTGATAATTCATCATTAAATTTCACTTCTGAAATTTCTTCTAACTTTGCTTTATATTTATCCATTGAATCATCAAGTATGATTTCTACACTTTCAACATGTTCTTCAATTTTATTAATAGCAGAAATCAATTTGGAAAAATCTATTTCAGCCTCATCAAGACTTCTGATCATTTCACTATCTTCATTTTTCAAAGAAACCAGTTCGTCAAGCAGTCCGATAAAATAGTTGCTACCTTCTTTATAATTAATCCGAAGTAACATTCTCGGTTTTTGACCTGTTTTGCTCCTGGTATTCAGCAATTTCGTACCATGCCAAAGTGAATCAATCATCTGCTTTATATCATTTTCAGATGTATTGGCTTTTTCTGCTTGCATTCTATTTACAGTTCCATACATTGCAAATAATCCATAGGGTATATAGTTATCAGCCCGGAAAGTTTTTGTATATTTTGCCTCACCGTCTTTTCCTTTTGTGGCAAAAGCGCCTGTACCGGATTTCAATATTGTTTCAGTTTTATTGAGAGATTTTGTCCAACTGAATTGGACAGATCCTACTAACTGAATATTACTTTTCGGTGCAACACCGCCAAAAAGTCTATTATCAATACAAGTGAGAAAAATTTCCTTATCTCTATTTTTGTTATCTCCCTTGAGTTGATAAAATCTTCCTTCTGCAGTATGACCATTTTTTAAAATTTCTTCATTATTGATAAATATTGTCTGATTTTTCCTGTATTGCAGATCATCTCTGATTGTCCTTTTGATACGAACATCACTTACAATCGCTTTTTCATCTACATTGTCAAATCTCGGTGCATTATCCGCAGACATATCTCCATTAGGATTACACATTTTTGCGTCCCAGATAAATAAAATTTCACTTTGTTTTGCTAAATTACTCATTGCTTTCTCCTTCTTCTTTTTCTGTTTTATTTTCTTTCATAAATTTTTTATAATCATCATATCCAGCTACAAAAGCATAGGATATTTTAGCGCTGGATATTCCGGTTTTTTTACTTGTCTGTACTTCATGTGCAAGTTGACGCACTTCAGAACCATTCCTGATATTTAATTTCAATTTCTGCTCATACCTGAATGCCATTTCAAAGATTCTATCTAAATTTCTATTATTTATAATCTGATTGGAAAGCCATGTTTTAAATGTTGTGTTTTTTTTACTTATTTCTGAATAATAAGAACTTGTTATTACTGCCCTGGCATAGGCTCCTATATAATAGGATTTTTGGATAATAGGATTGGAATAAAATTTAATTTCATCCACCTCCTGCCGTTTTTCTAAATACTTTTGAAATGATTGTTTTTCATTTTCCATGTTTTTACTCCTTTATTTTATTCAAACTATTTAAAAAATTAATTATCCTCTTTTCTTTTTCTCTGAAAGAGGAAGTGAATTCCAACCATTCCTTCACACCATCTTTTGTCACTCTTTTCTTATTTTCATAATTATATTCTCTATTGAATTCAAAGCGCTCCAATAAATGATCAAATTTAATTTCACTATCTGTCAACAGCAGTTTTGCCAGGTATAATCGTTCTGATAAAATTTTGTTTGCATTACTCTGTGATGAACGATTCAAAGCAAAATATAACTCTCCCCTATTGAAAAATTCCTGTAGATAGGTTTCATCCCGTTTTTTGTTCTTTAATGTAACCAGATCATTTATCTGAAATTCTTTCATTTTATCAACAACATTACTTACCTGACTGGGTATTACATCTTCAATTGAGCCTTTTATTTCAAATGAAAGATTTGTTCTGTTAATTTTTGTGAATAGATAATCTATTGTAGTTGAATTTTTTAATTCTCCAAGAACTTCTAATTGTTTGTTAAATTCTCTAATTATACCAAGATCGGTTTGTGATATTTCTGTATTTATTTTTACTATTTCAAAATTATATTTTTTTAATTCTTTATTATAATCAGAATTCTTTTTGGTTGATACTTTTCTAATTTTCTTTTTTAATTTTTCTATAGATTTATTTATCCGTTCTTCTTCTTTTTTTAACGCTTTTAGACTGGATGTTCCTTTTATAGTTTGTTCCTGTGCGGTTTTCAGATTATAAATTATTTTACGGTATTCATCTTTTTTACCGGAAAGAAGATTGGGAATCAATACATATTCTAATCCTTTGTAATAAAATGTCAAATTATTTAAAATATACATCCAGGCAAATTTGATATTTTTTGCGCTTTCTTTAGATAACGATAAATTATCATTAATTCTATAATTAAGACTATCATGATAATTGTCATAGGAAAATACATTAATATTTGGTTTGTACCCGATTTCACATTTTTCATTTGTAAAAAAATCAATTCCTGTTTTAGCATTATTGTTTTTATCGACTGCATTGTCCAGCCAGGTTTCCTTTACTTCCGGCATTATTTCTAATATTGATTTTCCGTTTATTGATAACCAAAAGATATAATCATCTTTGTCATATTTACCCAGAGATTTACACAATTTCATTACATTGGCATCAACTTCTTTCAGTGTTTTTACTTTATTTTCAAATTTATTTTTATCTTTTGTTGACAATAACTCTAACTCGTTTTCTAACCTGTATTTACAAATATGTTTTTCAATGTTTGGTAAATTTTCAATAATTGTGTTGATATATTTGGCATTTTCTAAAGAACACAAATTTCGGACTTGTTTATCCATTGTATTTGTTAATAAGGTTAATTTATCTATTGGTCTGGATTTTTGAAGTTTCAGGTTGGGATATAGATAGAATATACCGGTTCCCGCACCTCCCATTTTTTTAT
>JAOZSR010000137.1 GCA_029939575.1 Fidelibacterota bacterium | reverse complement strand
GGAGCAGTTGCTATCAAAATGACGGGAAATAAATATACATATCCAATTTATAAATTTAAAAATGAAGAAAAATTTAAAATGAATGGTATGCTTAATGATTAAAACCTAAAATATGGTGGAGGTTCGAGACACACTTTTCTGCACACTACCTGAAAAAAGATTTGGCGACGGTGATATATCAATTCAAAAAAAATAGAATTAGTACAAAAGGCAAAAACTTATTAAATTATTATCAATAAAAATTGAAATTATTCTAAATTGAAAAATGGAGATGAATAGGATATGAAAAACGAACCCAAAGTTGATTTTAATTTAGCAAAAGAGCATGGATTAAATGAAGAAGAATGGGAAAAAATAAAAAAAATTCTCGGGCGTACACCTAATTTTACTGAACTTGGAGTTTTTTCAGTTATGTGGAGTGAGCATTGTAGTTATAAAAATTCCATAGCGGAATTAAAAAAGTTACCCCGCGATGGAGAGAATCTTCTCGTAAAAGCCGGTGAAGAAAATGCCGGTCTTATTGATATTGGTGACGGACTTGCAATTGCTTTCAAAATAGAGAGTCATAATCATCCATCGGCTGTAGAGCCTTTCCAGGGAGCAGCAACCGGAGTTGGTGGTATTTTACGAGATATTTTTACGATGGGTGCAAGACCTATAGCCTCTTTAAATTCTCTTAGATTTGGGCCTTTAGATATACCCCGGAACCGATATCTGCTGGATGAAGTAGTAAAAGGCATTGCTCATTATGGAAATTGCATGGGAGTGCCAACAGTAGCCGGAGAAGTTTATTTTGATGAATGTTATACCGGAAATCCCCTGGTTAATGCAATGACGATTGGGATTGTAGATCATAATCGTGTCAAAAGTGCTATTTCTGAAGGAGAAGGCAACATTGTAATGGTCGTAGGTTCTTCAACTGGAAGAGATGGAATTCACGGAGCCACGTTTGCTTCCGAAGAATTGAGTGAAGAATCCGAAAACAGACGCTCCAATGTCCAGGTCGGTGATCCATTTACCGAAAAACTTCTTCTTGAAGCTACCCTTGAATTAGCCAGAAAGGAATATATAATCGGTATCCAGGATATGGGAGCCGCCGGAATTGCCTGCTCAACATCTGAAATGTCCGATAAAGGAAACTCCGGAATGTTATTGGACCTTGGAAAAGTCCCAATGCGTGAAGCCGGTATGACTCCTTATGAAATATTACTTTCAGAATCCCAGGAAAGAATGCTGGTTATTGTCAGAAATGGTTTTGAAGAAGAAGTTAAAAACATTTTTAAAAAATGGGATTTGAATTGTGTAAAAGTCGGAACTGTTACAAATAAAAAATCTCTGGATTATTATATGAATGGTAAAAAATATGGCTCAATTCCAGCTTATGATCTAGTACTTGGTGGCGGAGCTCCGGTATATTTTAGGGAAACAAAGGAACCTGAATATTTTAAAGAAACACGGAGTTTTGATTTTAGTAAAGTTCCTGAACCTGAGGATTATAACGAAGTTCTTCTGAAGTTGATGTCTTCACCAAACATAGCAAGTAAGAGGTATATTTATCAGCAATATGATCAATCGGTCAGAACAAATACTGTTATAGGACCAGGTGCTTCATCGGCAGTTATCCGTATTAAGGGTACGAATAAGGCTATTGCATCAAAAACTGATGGTAATGGCAGATATGTATATTTAAATCCTTATAAAGGTGCTGCAATCGCAGTTGCCGAATCTGCCCGAAATGTAGTTTGTTCAGGAGCAAAACCCATTGCAATCACAAATTGCCTAAATTTTGGTAATCCCTACGATCCGGAGGTTTACTATCAGTTCCAGGAAGCAATTCGTGGAATAGGTGATGCATGTCGTAAATTCAAAACACCTGTAACAGGTGGCAATGTAAGTTTTTATAATGAATCTGAAAAAGGAGCAATTTTCCCGACTCCGGTGATAGGTATGCTGGGCTTAATTGATGATGTTTCTCATATAACAAACTCTTATTTTAAAAATGATGGTGATTTTATTATGATGCTTGGAACATCTAAAGGAGAATTAGGTGGAAGTGAATATATGAAAGTTATTCACAATCAGGTAGTTGGCGATTCGCCTTCTATTGATTTGTCTTTTGAAAAGAGAGTCCAGAAAGCCTGTCTCAAAGCTATTAGAAAAGGATATGTTACATCAGCGATTGATGTTTCTGATGGTGGTTTGGCAGTTGCCCTGGCAGAAGCATGTATAGGCAATCCGGAAAAAAACTTTGGAGCATCTGTTTTTCTTTCCAGAAAATTAAGAGATGATGAACTGTTTTTCGGTGAGTCTCAGTCAATTATCCTAATTACAATTAATGAAAGTAAATTACTGGAAATGGAAAAAATAGCCTCAAAATTTATTGTTCCCTGTGTTACAATTGGAAAAGTCAAGGATGATGGTATTTTAAAAATTAATAATGAGATTAAAATTAATGTAAAGGATATCGAAAAAGCATACTATTCTGCAATCCCAAATGCCATGGATCCGGAAAAATAAATAAAGTTGTTTCATTAAAAAATTTAAAGTCTACTTCGGTGGGCTTTTTTTTTGTAAGATAAAATAACAATTCCGTAAAAAGTAATTTTCTGTCATGCTGAATGAGGTACGAATGTTTACAATCAGGTTTTTGACTGAAAGAATCCCTTAACAATTATCGACGAAATTCTTCGTTATTACGCAGCCTCAGACTATGTCCGGCTTTCGACGGAAAGACAGTTTCTAACCTTTTTACGATTCCATCAAAATAACTTAATACAAAAATCATTGTGGTTGAAAATTAATTACAAATCTATTATTATTCAATTAACGGTTATAGTATAAAATATATTTTAATTCCTGAGTTTATTAATTAAGATGGAATAATAAGTACCTGATTAGGAAAAATTAAATCAGGATTTGAAATTATTTCAATATTTGCCTGATGAATTTGTTTCCATTTTAATGGCTCATTATAAATTGATTTTGCAATATTCCAGAGACAATCACCTTTGACAACAACATATTTTGAAACAACCTGTTGGGTCACATTATTTTCTTTTAATGATGTCTTTTCTTCGGCTTTTTCCTGAGCAATATTGTCAGTTGTCCTGGCTTCTTTGGTTGCGATTTTCGGCTGTGCCTGTTCATCAATTATTGGAATAACTAATACCTGTTTTGGGAATATTAAGTCAGGATTTTCAATTTGGTGTTTATTTGCATCGTAAATCATTTTCCACATGATAGGATTATTATAAACTTTTTTTGCAATATTCCATAAGCAATCATTTTTAACAACAATATATTGGGAGGGTTTCTGTTTCTTCTTTTCTTCGATCATCTTTTTTTCAAGAGCAATTTTTTCTGCTATAGCCTTTTTTGAAGCAAGTTCTGCTCTTTCTTTTTCCATTTTGAGTATTTGTTCCTGTTTGATTTTTGCTTCTTTGATTCTATTTTTTTCAGATAATTCATTTGCTTTAACTGCAATTTTATAAGCGCTATCTGCCAAATCACAGGCTTCTAATAAAATACTTTTTGCATCATTATAACGTTTTGAATTAATTAGTTTCTTGCCGTAGTTTAATTTATTGAGAGCTTTTTCATATTCTACAGTTGCCAGTTCCTGAGCATTAGCCTCATTTGCTTTCATAAATATTGTTTCAGCCTGCTCTAGTTCTTTCACGGGTTCTTTTGCACAATTCGAAAGTACAAGTAATGAAAAAGTTAAAATTAATATTAGATAAAAGGATAGTTGGATTGTTTTCATTTTTCACCTCAATATTTTTGTTAATTACGTCAATAGAATAAATATTTTATTCGAAGATTACAAGAAGAATTTTTTTCAAAAGGCAATTATTTTATTATTATTAAATTTAAACTAATAAAGAATGTTGGAAAATAAAATATTATAATCTGCTAATATTCAGAAAGATATTTTTATAATTGAATGTTATCCTTTTATTACACTAAGTGGTGAACTTTTTAGAACTTTTTTTAATATTCCACTATTATGCATTGTATTTACAACGTTATCAACATTTTTATAAGCATAGGGCATTTCTTCTGCTATTGTTTTTTTTCTGGCTGAAAGGACAAAAACTCCCGTATTGGCAATTTCCTGATTTAGATCTAAGGTTTTTTCTTTTTTTAAAGCTTGTTTTCGTGATAATAATCGCCCCGCTCCATGACAAGAACTACCAAAAGTCTCATCCATAGCCTTTTGTGTTCCCACACACAAATATGATCCTGTACCAAAATCACCTGGAATTAATACCGGTTGTCCGGTTTTTCTGTATTGTTCCGGAACTTCATCATTTCCAGGACCAAAAGCCCTGGTTGCTCCTTTACGATGAACACATAATTTTTGCTGTTTTCCATCGATAAAATGGTCTTCAATTTTTGCAATATTATGTGAAATATCATATATCAATCTAAAACCTAATGTAGCCGGACTTATATTTAGATAATGCATTATACTATATTCTATTAAAGAATAAATAACCTGCCGGTTAGCAAAAGCATAATTAGCAGCACAGGACATTGCATGTAAATATCGTTGTCCTTCGGGCGAGGATAATGGAGCACATGCAAGTTGCTTGTCAGGAAGATTGATTCCATACTTTATGACAGATTTTTTTGATTCTCGAATATAATCGTCACAAACCTGATACCCAAAACCCCGAGATCCGGTATGAAGTAAGATTACGATCTGATTCTTTGTTAAATTAAATTTATTGGCGGTTATTTTATCAAAAATTTTATCAACTTTGGCCATTTCAATGAAATGATTTCCTGAACCCAATGTACCAACCTGATCTAATCCCCGTTGATATGCATATTCAGATATTGCTGTCGGATCTGCATTATCAAAACAACCATTTTCCTCAATCATTTCAAGTTGTTCAGAAGTTCCGAAATTATTCTCAATTGCCCATTTGGCACCTTTTACAATTACTCTGCGGAGTTCTTTTTTTGATAGTTTGCGAATTCCGCTATGAGAGCCTATTCCGGCCGGAACGTTATTAAAAACGGAACTTGTTATACCCTTGATTTTTGATTTTATATCCTGATAAAATAAATTAGTGGCAATCAGTCTCACTCCACAATTGATGTCATATCCAACACCACCTGGTGAAATAACACCATTATTATAATCAGTAGCTGCAACTCCTCCTATTGTAAATCCATATCCAAGATGAATATCTGGCATTGCCAGGGAATATTTTACAATTCCTGGTAAATGTGCTACATTTATTACCTGCTGAAAACAATTATTATCTATTTGGTCTATTATTTGAGTTGTCCCATAAATACGAGCTTTAACTCTCATCATATCAGTTTTTGGAATTTCAAATATTTCAGGTGTAATTTGAATTAAATTAAATTTTTTATCTTTCATTTATTCCCTTAAAAATTAATAAATAAAATTTAGGTATATTTAAATATATCTGAAAATTCTTCAAAATTCAATATTTTAATAAACTGATTTGATGATTAAAATTTCTGATATTGTTAATCTCAAAATTCACAGGATAATACGAGGTAAATGATAAAAATAAGAAGGGAAAAATAAAAAAGTTTTAAAATTACTGGAAATGTTTAAAAAAAAATTAGATATTAATAATGAAAATTATTGTTATTTAGAATGCAATGTGTAAAGCAATCAATACATTTTTCATTTTCCATGATTTTTCAGTTTAATTAAATTAAGTAATTCACAGGATATTAATGAAATCAGATAAAATTAAAATATTTCTAATCCTAATTTCACTTTTGTTAAATAATTTTTGTTCCTATAATAACCTTATAAAAAGGCGCACAAATATCGAATTTACAATAATGACTTATAACGTTAATTTTGGTGTTTCCTGTGAAGGCGAAGAAAATATTGAGAACCAGGCCAATATTATTAAAAATCAAAATCCGGATTGGGTAGCATTGCAGGAAATTGATAATAACTGTGTTCGTTCTGGAAATATTAACCAGGCTCAATATTTTGGGAATTATACTAACTTAAATGGAATATTTGGCGAATTTGTAGAATTTGATGGAGGAAGTTATGGAATGGCTGTCCTAAGTAGATTTGATATTCTTTCAACAAAATTTCTGACATTACCGTCAACTATTGAACCTAAAATTGCAATTATCCAAATTATCCAAATTAAGAAATATCTAAAAATGGCCCTGGTAAATATTCATCTGGATTTTGCAAATTCTAAAATCCAAATTATGCAAATTGAAAAACTTATTAACTATCTCAATAAATTAAATTTACCAGTTATAATTGCCGGTGATTTTAATGCTGAGCCATTGTCTCCATCTCTTGAACTTCTCGAATCTACCGGTTTTCAGTCGATAAATAAGGATCATAAACGATATACTTTTAATGGAAAAAATCCCACATTAGAAATTGATCATATTCTATATAAAAATTATGAAGATATATTAATTCAACCTGTTATGATTCAGGTAATTAATGATCCGATTGCATCTGATCACAGACCAATAATTGCCAAAATTCGAATAACACAAAATTAAATTATTTAATTTTGCTAATTCCGTAAAAAATAAATTTGCTGTCATTCTGAATAAGGTAC
>JAOZSR010000060.1 GCA_029939575.1 Fidelibacterota bacterium | reverse complement strand
TAGTCGTACTCCCCTTCTCTTACAAGAGAAGGGGAAGGGGGATGAGTTTTGAACAGTAACCTTCGGCTTTAGCCGATGGGCAAACATGAAATTCATCCACACTCCGACTTTAGTCAGTGAAAAAGAAAAAAAACATTCTACCGACTAAAGTCGGCGATATGATATATAGGGGTGGCATTGTTCTTCTCGCTAAAGCGAGAGAATAACATTTTCTACTCAAAATTTTGAAGGATTAATGTTTGATTTTGGTTAATTAGAGCGGTATTCCAGAGTCAAAAACTCATCCCCTCATAATTTATTATCGAAAATCTTTAGTTTAGTCGTACTCCCCTTCTCTTACAAGAGAAGGGGAAGGGGGATGAGTTTTGAACATCATTTCCATTTCCAAAATTAATTCTTTGTAACTTGCAAATATGAATTATAATTTATCACAGTATTTAAATATTTTTAAATTCAACCAGGATATTTATTAAATGAAAAAAATCACTTACTACTTTTTCCGTATTATGATCTTACTAAATAAAATTTTCCCTTTTTGGTTATTATACAAAATATCAAATTTATTTTATTTACTCTTTTTTTATGTTTTCAAATACCGGCGAAAAACTGTGATGAAAAACCTCAAAAACTCATTCCCGGAAAAATCCGATAAAGAGATCTGGGAAATTAGCAAAAAATTTTACAGAAATTTTGCAGATATTATTTTAGAGAGCACCAAGGGTTTTTCTATGAATATTGACAAACTTGTCAAAAGGTATCGTATAATCAATCCGGAAATCTTAGATCAATATTATAAAAAAGGGAAAAGTGTAATTTTTGTTGCTTCACATTTTTCAAATTGGGAGTGGGGTGTTTTATGTACCGGATGGCAAATTAACCATTATGCAATTGGCTTATATAAACCTCTCTCAAATAAATATATGGATAAATACATGAAATTTTCCCGGGCGGCCTGGGGCATGAATCTTGAATCAATTTACGAAACAACAAAAACATTTGATAATAATGTAAACAAACCTGCCGGATTTATTATGTTAGCAGATCAATGTCCGATAAATTACTCAAAAGCCATTTGGATGACGTTTCTAAACCAGGAAACCGCCTGCCTACATGGGCCGGAAAAACATGCAACCAGATTAGATTTACCGGTAATTTTCTGTGACATTCAGCGTGTAAACAGGGGAAAATATACAGTCGAATTTTCCTTATTGGAAGAACATCCTGCCCGTACCAGCAAGGGCGAAATCACAAAAAAATATATGCAAAGGTTAGAAAAAAGTATTATTCAAAAACCTGAAAACTGGCTCTGGACACATCGTAGATGGAAAAGAAGAAAAGACGGTACAAGACTCTAAACAATTCAGCTAAGCTCATTATACTGTAATTTGGACAATTTTCAAAAATTCTAAATTTTTAAGGGAAAGACTCATCTCAGGCACCTTTCACGGTAACTATTTCAGATAAAATTTTCCCCTACATATTTTCAATAAATTCCAATAATTTTTCAGCGGCATCAGCCGGACCACTAGTCTCAAAATTTTCAATTCCCAGCCTGGTACGAATTTGCCCAACGTGAATCTTAGCATCAAAAAACGCTTTGAAATATTTATTTGCCAATTTCTCATGTAATTTTTTATTCTGTGGTGGTCCAAACACATTAGCAAAATATGAATGGGTCAATCCTGTTTTTGCAGTTGTACCTTTGCTCATTACTGTGCCATCTTTAAAAACTCTCAGGGCTGCATCATAGTTATCAAAGAAATCCAAAATTGGATGATCATCATCAACATTTTCATAATTATTCGCATATAATATCACATCAATCCTAAAACCCTTGTTGATTGTTTCGTAATAAGTTACAGGAATTACAATTCTTGCATTTATTTTATTGGGATTAGTAATAATTGCTCTATCCAACTGGCCGAAAGCATATCCCGGCTGGAGGTCATCTAATCTTAAAAATGCACCAATTTCACTGCCATAACCCAAAGCCTTACCCTCAGAGTCTAATTGTATTGAACCCATATCATCGGCAATTATTGTGAGATCTTTTATTTTTTCTTCCCCTAACATTCTTAAGGCTTCGAGACTTTCCGATTTTCCAGCGCCCGAATCGCCAATCATTAAAATAGTAGCATCACGCCCACTCTTTAATGTTATTTGATACATTGCTCCATGAAAAGGAAAAATTCCTTTTTGCATCATTTTTATATTATGAAGAGTAAGGATCATTTTTTTCAAATATCCAAAATATCCAAACTTATCATCGTCAGGTACTGCTCCAACCAGCATATCTCTTTTTTGATCATTATAATAAACAGTCGGATGATCTGAAAATTTATCCAGAACTCCGTTTCCTACACCATAAAAATAAACAGCATCCGGTTTCTTTTTTATTTCATTATCCTCAGCCAATTCAAAAAGATTGGCCAACCCAAAACCAATTTCAAAAAATTTATCACGAAAATAAACATTAATTAACAGGGTTCCAACCTTAATGGGAAAACAAAGCCATTCATCTTTTTGAAAATCAATTAGATTAATCGGGTTTTCAGTAACTTCCTGAAAAATTCCTTTTCTTTTATTCATTGGTGGATCAAAAATCAATGGAGGATAAAGTAAAACCTGCCTGATAATCGGAATCTCATTTAATTTTTGATAGGAATTATTTAAATGTTGATTTTGAATCTGCCGGGCAATTGTAGCCACTTCTGCACCAGCATGTACCTGTCGATAAACCCGGGGATGTTTATTTGTAATTGTTTCCTCAATATCACGATAGGATTTTCTAACTAAATGCGTTAATTGCTCAATTGTAGAATTAAATGTTCTGTATGGTCTTTTATCCAGCCTGGTTCCTACTGAATCACATATAATAAACCGGTCAAAACTTCTCCAGAAATTATAAAGATACTCAATATATTCACTAAACAAATTACGATCTTCTAAAAAATCTTCTGAGCCGGGAATAATTTTTGGAATAAGATCTGCTTCTACTTTAGCTAAATACTGTATTGTTTCAATCAGAATAATAACAGTTTCATCAGTAATTTTATAATTATTAAAAATATTAAGAAGTTTTGATTCATTTTTCTTTAATTTTTTTATGCTTAAACGTACAACTTCTTTAAACAAATCGCTGTTTAATAATTCATCCGCATTTTCACAGACCCTGTCTTTTAGCAAAATTATTATTTTATTTTTCTTTATACTAAACAATGTACTTTTCAATTACATCTCCTTTTCAAAACCTGCACTTAATTATTTTTCCCAAATGCCGCCGACAGATTAACTTTCTTAAATACCTTTTAACTTCCCCAGATATCCTTTAATATTTTCCCCAAATTTGCTTTCCTTTTCAAAATCAAGATATACAAAGTTCAAACTTATCTTAATCAGGTCTAAAATACAAGTCTTTATGATTTATCCACTTCTTTTTTTAATATTTAGATGAAACCCAAATACAGGATAAATATACCTGTTAACAAAAAGAAGTGGGGGAAAAACACTTAAATTGTTCAATAAATCAAATCTACAATAAAAAATTACCTATCCCCTTGTCACACTATTCAGACTATAGACAATTAATTCTCAGCCTAAAAAATTTGATTTGTAAAAACAAACAAAATCATTCTTTTTTCAATCATCTGAGTCTTGGTATTTGTTTTTACTCTCAAGAAAGAGTATATTTTCAGGATAGAAAAATTGATAGTTTTGTAAAGTATAAATTTTTTATCATTCTGAAAGAGGTACAAATGTTTACAACCAGGCTTTTGAATGAACCTATTTCCTACAATTATCAACAAGATCCCTGGTTACTTCACAAACCCAGAATGACAGACTCAAAATTTCATACAAACTTATCAAAATTGATTAATATAAAGTTTTAAAACAGGAAATAAAATGTCAGATAATAATCAAAATACTATAAAAGCTTTTCGGGCAAGATGGGTTGTACCGGTGTCACAACCTCCTATTGAAGATGGGGTCGTTGTTATTGAAAATGATAAAATTATCAAAGTTGATTCTATTACCCAGATTGACTCCAGATTCGTGGAAAATGTTAAAGATTTGGGAGACGCTGTCATATTTCCGGGTTTTGTTAATGTTCACACACACCTTGAACAACATAAACTTCCCGGACTCTCTAATGATTTTTTTAAAGCTCAGAGTCAGATCAAGGAAAGATATCAAGTAACTCCGGAAAACGAAAGACTGATACAGGTAGAAAAAAATATATCTGAGAGTAAAATTTTTGGCACTATCTCGCTGGCAGATTTTTCTTTCCATGGATTGTCAGCTCAACATCTACATAAAAATCAAATTTTCGCACGTGTTTTTTTAGAGATTTCGAGTTTTCCCAATTCAGAAATGTCAGGCACCTTGAAAGAATATTTAAAAATCGTTCATAATTTTCCACTAAAAAAAGAAGTCACCCTGCATCTCGCTCCTTCTGCTGTTTGGAATGTTTCCACTGAACTATTGCAAGAAATTGCAATTCATGAAAAACATACTGCTATTCATTTAAGCACAGGCCTGGATGAATATGAATTTACTCTAACCGGAAGGGGTCATCTCCGCCAACAACTGCTCAGTGCAGAACAATTTGATTATGGCTGGAAAGTACCCGGGCTGTCTCCTGTACAATATTTTATTGGTGGCAATTTTTTTACAAGGCACAATATTTTTATTCATATGAACGATGTTGAGCTTGATGATATAAATATTCTAAAAAATTTCCCGGCCAAAGCCAATGTTTGCCTGTGTCCAAGGAGTGAAGAACGGTTATCCTTTAAACATGCCCCGGTAAAACAATTTATTGAAAATGGAATTAACATCTGCTTAGGTACAGAAAGCAAAGCCTTTGTAGAAGACCTTGATATGAGAAAAGAAATTATAAAATGTATAAACACCTATGGAGTTACACCTGAAACGGCAATTAAATTCGCTACTTTAAATGGTGCATATTCTATTGGATTTCACAAGGAAGTAGGAAGCCTTGAACAGGGAAAAACAGCGAACTGCCTTGTGATACATCCCGATCCTGATGAAATGCAAAATCCCTATACTGCAATTATTTCATCCGGAAAAACAATTAAATGGCTCCCTGATATAAAAATATAATCAGGGAGTTTATCGCATCTTTGTAATAGAATTTTTCGACTAAATTAAATTTTACAATTTCGTAAAAAGTAAATTTGCTGTCATTCTGAGAGAGTTTCGAACAAAAAATTCCAGTCCTTTGTAGATGAGATTCTTCGTTGCTACGCTGCCTCAGAAAGACAGCTTCGATTCTTTTTTTACGAAACCATCATTTAAACTACATTACAAATTTTTTTCTAAATATTCTGCTACGGTTTTAATACAATTGGGACAGACTTTTTGAGTGATTCCCCGTTCTATACACAGATCTCGCCCCTCTTCGGTGGAGATGTCACAATCTAATAAATCAGCACAATTAATGTTTCCCAGTTGTTTTTCCATTTCACTGATAAACCGGAAAACCTGTGAATAGGTGTTTTCCTTTTTATCATCCTGTTCCGGAATTTCACTTCCATATTTAAGGCTCAACACAATTACTCCGCCACTTATAGCGCCACAGGCGTATTGTTTTCGTCCGAATCCTGCACCTAATCCGGTAGAAAGTTTGTGTGCGGTTTTTGTATCCAATCCCAGATCTTTTGCAAAAGCTGTTAAAATTGCCTGAGAACAAGTGCTGCCATTTTCTGATAAATATTTTGCTCGATCAATCTTGTTCATTAAACTTCCTGTTTTCCTTCGTTCTGGATTTCGTTGCCTCTTTTTTCAAAATGTTTCAGCAGGTTTCTGGCAAAATCATTTCCATGTTCCGAAGCAGCCATAAAATCTTTGACAGCTAATTCAAACTTTTTTTGTTTATAATATATTGAACCGCGATTATAAAAAGCATTGTCATATTTTGGATTTATTTCTATTGCCTTGGAAAAATCTCTGATCGCTTCATCGTTTTTTCCACTGGCAACCAGGGCTGCCCCCCGATTGTAATATATTTTTTCATCCTGAATTCCGGTTGCTAAAATGGTATCAAAATCTCGGATGGCTTCAATGGGTTTTTTCAACTGTAAATAACAGTGGGCCCTGTATAATAATAAGTCTGTATTCTTGTCTCCCCGCAGGATCAATTCGTTAAAAATTTTAACAGCCTCGTTAAATTTTTGTTTTTGTAAAAGTTTTACTCCCTTCAACAACTTGTCCACTTATTTGCTCCTATCGATTGTGTTTGTTAATAAATATTGCCTGTTTTTCATTAATTCCTCTAAAAGTGTGGTTACTTTTAGCATTTTTGGTTGTGATGAATTAGGATTATAATTTAGAGTTCCATCTTGATTGGCCGGAATTTTGAAATATTCCTGATCGAGTCGTATTTTAAAATATTGTTTATTGTTATAACTTTGGAGTAAGCAGCCGTTATTGAAGCTGCTTAAAAAATCTTTTTCTGTCCAAAAAATTGTAAATTTGTCTTTATAGGGATTATTGTCATATGGACAAAAAGTGCTACAGTTACCACATTCGTTGCACATGCCGTCAAGATGAATAATCTGGTATTTATCATTGAACAAGGGCGATTGAATTTCCAGGGCGATGTTAGCACGGTTGGGACACACTTCAACACACCTGTTACAGTGAAGGTGACACTGAAGACAGCGATTTGTTTCAGCTGATATATCTTGTTGGGATTCAAGATTTAGCGGACTGCTGATAATTAATCCCCTTTGATTTGGATCAATCGAATTGTTTGTAATTATTTTTACCTGTGTCTGTTTGGAACTAATTTTTTCCTTTTTGAGAATTGCGCTGGTTACTTTCTGCCCATCAGCTATTGCTTTGACTATAGACGCCGGACCTCGGCGTGCATCGCCACCAAGAAAAACATTTTCAAGATTGGTTTCCAGGGTGTTAATGTTTAGCATGAAATGGTTTTCGTCATTTGTTTTTATACCACACTTTCTTAATAAATCCAAATCAGTATTTTCGCCCAGAGCGGTTATTACCGTATCAACTGTAATCTCTTCGATATTTTGTGGAATCGGCTCCGGAATTCTTCGCCCGTCTTTTCCCGTTTGTCCAAGCCGCATTTTTTGTAAAATCAGGGTGTTTGGCTTATGAAATTCTATTGGCAACACAAGTTCTTTAAATATTGCTCCCTCTGATTGGGCGAGTTCCAATTCTTCATAATCGGCTGTCATAAATTCTCTTGTTCTGCGATAAATGACATAAACATTTTCAATATCCGGTAGTCGCAAGGCCGCTCTTGCCGCATCCATTGCCGTGTTGCCTCCACCAATTACGGCGATGTTTTTTCCCGGATTAAGATTGGAGAGGTTGTTTTTGTATTGATGTAAAAAATCCAGAGCGCTGATTGTTGCTCCCACCCCGCCTTTTATATTTAATTGACGGGAAATTGAGGAGCCAATAGCGAGATAGATATATTTAAATCCCTGATTATGTAATTTTTCAAGGTCTAATTTTTCCTGCCAGTTTGTAATTATTTTGACCCCTGTTGATTTGATTAAATTGATATCTTTATCAATAGAAGCCTGGGAAATCCGAAAATCGGGGATAATGTTGGCAACAACTCCTCCGGCATGTTTTTGTTTTTCAAAAATTGTAACTGATAATCCGGCTCGGGCCAGGAAAAATCCTGCAGACAGTCCGGAAGGCCCTGCACCAATAATGGCAACTTTTATTCCCAGAGGTTTAGCGGTGGTGATGCTGTCAGGCCAGCCCTTGGTTGCGGCAATAAGTTTACAGCCCCTGATTTTTAACGGCTCATCATAAAATTTTCGGGTACAATTATATTGACATTCGTGGTCACAAATTGTGCCGGTAATGTTTGGCAAAGCGTTTTTATTAATAATAAGATCAATTGCCTGTGAGTATTTTTCCTGCCTGAGCAATTCTAAATATTGTGGAATATCCTGTTTTATCGGGCAGGCTTCTATGCAGGGAGCAATAGCGCAATCAAACAAAGGAAGTTGCTTTTCTGTTTTTTGGTCATTATGGGCAAACCAGTGTTTTTTTGAATTGTTTTTTAATAAAGAATTTTTGGCCAGGATTTTAACCTTGTCCGGATCAATAGTATTTTGAATTTGCCATTTTGTAAAAATTTCCAGGGCAATCTGGGTTAGGCGCAGATATCCACCGGGTTTAAGCAGGTCGGTAGCCAGAGTTACTGGTTGAATACCGGTATTAAGAATATCAACAATATTTGTAATATCTGCTCCCCCCGAATAGGAAATTGGCAATTGGCCGGAAAATTGACCGGCAATTTTACTGGCGAGATTAATGGTTAAAGGAAAAAGAATATTGCCGGACATATATTTTTCCTGTCCGGGTAAGATTTCGGATTGGTTGATTACAGGCAGAGTATTTGATAATTTTACACCAAATTGTTTTTCCTGTTTTTGCGCAAATGCAATAAGCCGCTGCAACATTTTAACTGCATCGTCATATTGCAGGTCATTAAGAAAAGATTCTTTTTTAAGAGCAATGTATTTGTATCCCAGAGTATCAAAAACATCTCTGACAAAATCATATCCCAGCAAAGTTGGATTTAATTTTACAAAAACATGTAGGTCTTTTTCTTTAATTAGATATTTGCAGATTGATTCAATATCTTCCGGAGGGCATCCATGCATTGTTGACAAGGTGATTGAGTTGGAAATTGTAGCCGGTATGGAGTTTACAAATGATTCAATCTTACCGGGAAAGTTAAAAGATTTTGAATCCTGTAGTTTGTTGCATGTTTCCAATAAAATAGATTTGTATTCCCTGAATTTTGGGCTGTTATTTCCATTTTTCATATTTTCGATGAAAGTATTGACTTTTTTGGATTTTATTCCTTTCAGATCGTAGCCAACGCTCATATTGAATATGAATGTAGATGTATTCATGTTAAGAGGAGTATTAAAGGCGAATTTCAAAAAATGCAGGACCATCCAGGCTTTTAGATATTCATCATAGGCCTGTTCTGTGCTTAATTCGGTTGACCATTCGGTGTTGTACCCTTCATCTTCGGCATGGATACAGGGTTTATCAAATTCCAGTTCATCAAGAACCTGGATGGTTTTAAGTTCAAAAAACCGACTACCTGTCAAATAAGCTGTTATTATATTTTGTGAAAGTTGGGTGTGCGGACCTGCTGCAGGACCCAGGGGCAATTCACACTGTTGATTGAAAATATTAATTGGTTGTTTGGTCGTTGTTTGAATAAAACTCTGTTTGGAAATATTAAAAATTGAGTTTTGGGTTTCATATTCGCTAATTATCCAGTTTAAAATGTTTTTGAAGGAAATTGGTTGCATTTTGTCATTCATTGTTACTCCGATTAATTGGTCAATAGGCTTTGTTAGTGGATGATTTTATTTAACAAAAGAAGAAAGATCGTATCCTTTTTTTAATAATGATTTATTATTATTTTTAATTATATTAATGATTGTCTCAACAGGAATTACATGAGTAATTCCATATTGAATATTGGCCTGGTTTTGTAAAACAATATCACCGGAATAAATATTTTCCGGTTCAAACTCAGAATAGCTGATATTCTTAGGTGGGGTAAGGATATAATTATATTCTGCCGCTGTGGATTTTGCCATACCTACAAGCTCAAAGTTTGGTACTCCGTCTTTAATCGCCAGAACAATTCCACCACTAAATCCCCGGTTAAAAGGAGCGTTGATCAGAAAGTTTCCGGAATGGTTATGCGGTTGCAGACTGACAATGCCATTACTTATCATTTTGTAACCACGAGGGAAACCTAATAAATATGTATAACTTCCCCATTGCAATCTTTTGGCATGACCATTTGGGAACGTAAAAACAGGAATTATATGTTCTGCTGATTTCAATTTTTTCCCAAGAATAGCCACATCGTTACGTTTATCCTGAAGCAGGATATCAACAGACCCGCCCTCCGGAATTGCTGTTGCATAATTATCTTGTTTTACTTTATTAGAAATACTTGATATATAAGGAGTTTTTGTACCTCTGGCAGTATAAAAATAAGAGAAAACTGTATCAGGGAAATCTACAATATGGGCGCAAGTTAATAATGCAACAGTATCGTGATATCTATGGATCACCGTAGCTGTTCCTGAAGCAGTTCTGTGATATTTTTTAAATTCAATTGCATTCTCTTTAATAAATTGTGGCGAAAAGTCGGTTTTTATAAAGTGTGAGTTTGGAGGAAAAACATAACTTTCATAATATGCAACGCTGCTGATTAAACAAATTGACTTGCAGATTTCGGCCAGATCTTCTGAGCAGTTATTATATGGAAATTCAGTATCGTACTGGCCATCGGTCAATGACGGCATGGTCAACTTCTGTAGATTTCGGGAACAACCGGATAATATTAAAATAGTCATTATTGGGAATAATAGTATTTTTTTCATGGCGTTTTCCTATATTTTCTATATAAATAGTAAGCAATAAAGCCCAAAAAGTCCATAAAAAATATAGCAAACCAAGGCCTAAAAATTAGCACTGGTTATTTTATTGTTTCTTAATTATAAACACCGCTAAACAGGAGGTCTGTACAAAGAGTTTGTGCCAATCAGACCAAGGACAACAAACTTCCATAATAAAATATTGACTTATTAAGAAAAAAGTTTTGCTTTAAAAATAAAAATAATTAAATTTTCTTTCGAAATATGGCACTATAGCAGTTTTGGGAGTTGAAAAATAGTATGTAATGATTTTTTTGTGTCGGTTTAACTATGGATTGCCACCATGTTGAATGTACCCCACTTAGTTATTGGGTTTTATGTGACTGAGGGGGCGGAGCCATGCAGAAAGAGGCGTTTTAATTATACAACAAAAGCAAAATTTTTAAAACCTTCCCTGTTTTGAGGGAAAAAAGAAGAGATTGTGTCGTTATGTATAGGGCAACTTTAAAAAATATTATTTGGGAATTTCATACTTCTGACCTCCCTGATTTATTTCCACGGGAAGTTGAACTACCGCTGGATACGGAAAAAATTGTTTCCCTTTCCGGTATTCGAAAAGCCGGGAAAACTTCAATTTTTTTTAATACTATTAAGAAACTGTTAGATTCCGGTGTCTCCAAAGAAAATATTTTGTATATAAACTTTGAAAATGACCAAATGTTTCCTTTTGATGAGGGCGGGTTTAATCAGATTTTAGAAGTATATTATGAGTTATTTCCTCGTGTTGAATATGAATCAAAATATTTGTTCTTTGATGAAATCGAGAGTGTTAATGGATGGCCGGATTTCCTTTCCAAATTATATAAGGATAAGTTTATCCATTTATATTTTTCTAGTTCTTCAAACAGAACTACCACATTTCAATTTCCAAAAATGTTTCAGGGCAGGTTGAAAAAATATGAAATATTTCCCTTGTCTTTTAAAGAGTTTTTGGATTTTTCAGGGGTAAAGCCGGAAACACATTCCCCTGCAATTAAATTGCAAATGGTAAAGAGTTTCGAAGAGTATTCAAAATATGGTGGTTTTCCGGAAGTGGTCTTGGCTCCCAGGGAAAAAAAGCAGGGAATTTTAACAAGTTATGTAAATACGATTTTATACAAAGACATCCTTGAAAAGCACGGTTTGAAAAATTCCTTTTTAATGAAATATTTATTAAAATATTGTGTTTTGAATACCGGAAACATTATAAGTATTAATAAAATATTTACTGATCTTAAACAGCGGGATATTAGTGTGTCAAAAAACACTCTTTATGAATATTTTGAGGCTTTACGGAACAGTTATGTAATTAAACTTTTATCAAAATACGAGACCAGCCATTCAAAAACATCTCAGAGTCAAAAGCGGGTTTATATGGTTGATACCGGATTGATGATACCCTTTCATTTTGATGATTCCGGTACAATGAACTCCAGGGTCAGAAACATGATATTCCTGGATTTATTGAGAGACCAGAAAAACATCTCATATTTTAAAAAACGCAAAGAAATTGATTTTGTAATAAAATCAGGGCAGGATGTGGAATTTATTAACCTTGCTCCGGAATTTACAAACAGAGATCATGATAGTTCAAAGATTAAAAGTTTTTATGAAGGATTAAAAGTATTCCCAAAGGCCAATTCCCGCCTGCTCTATAGTGAATATTGGCAAGAATCTTCAAAAGCAGAGGGGTTTTTCACCCAACCGGCCTGGGAATTTTTTACAATTGATTAATAATTTACAAACAAGAAAGAGGCAGAAGATGGAAAATATTAACATTGGAGTAATTGGTTTAGGCTATGTGGGTTTACCATTAGCAGTGGAATTTGGAAAAATATATAATACCGTTGGTTTTGACATTAATCTGGGAAGAATTAAAGAGTTGCGACAGGGGATAGATCGAACACTTGAGGTTGAAACAGATAACCTTGTTTCTGCTGATAAAATTTCCTATACCAACAATCTGGAAGATATTCAAAAATGTAATATTTATATAGTAACTGTACCAACTCCAATTGATAAAAATAAAAGGCCGGATCTGACACCTTTGGTAAAAGCATCGGAAACAGTAGGCCGCGTGTTAAGTGAAGGGGACATTGTAATTTATGAATCTACTGTATATCCGGGAGCGACAGAGGAAGAATGTGTGCCGGTTCTGGAAAAATTTAGTGGCTTGACATATAACAAGAATTTCTTTTGTGGCTATTCTCCGGAAAGAATTAACCCCGGAGATAAAGTTCATACTGTTACGAAAATCAAAAAAGTTACCTCTGGCTCCACCCCGGAAATTGGAAAAAGGGTTGATGAATTATATAAAAAGGTTATTGTAGCAGGCACTCACCTGGCTTCTTCAATTAAAGTTGCCGAAGCAGCTAAAGTTATTGAAAACTCACAACGAGATCTGAATATTGCATTTGTAAACGAACTGGCTAAAATTTTTAACCAGATGAACATTAACACACTTGATGTGCTTGAGGCTGCCGGAACAAAATGGAATTTTTTACCCTTTCGCCCCGGGTTGGTTGGTGGACATTGTATTGGCGTTGATCCCTACTACCTGACACATAAAGCCGAAGAAATCGGCTACCATCCCCAGGTAATTTTAGCCGGCCGACGAATTAATGATTCCATGGGACAATATGTAGCCCATGCCGTAATAAAACTTATGATCAAAAGGGAGCACGTTGTTGCAAAATCCAAAGTGCTGGTTCTTGGGATTACCTTTAAAGAAAATTGCCCCGATATCAGAAATTCCAGAGTCATTGATGTGATAAACGAATTGAAGGATTTCGGTTGTAGTGTTGATGTATTTGACCCCTGGGCTGATAAAGAAGAAGTTAGGCATGAGTATGGAATTGATATGTTTTCAACCTTAGATGAAGTACTTGAAAATAAAAACAGGGAATATGACGCAATTGTTTTTGCAGTGGCTCATGATAAATATTTGAAAATGAATATTAAAGCCTTTGCCAATGGTAATACGGTTATTTATGATGTAAAAAATGTATATCCCGGGGCTGATGCCTGTCTGTAATTCTGGTTTGTAAAATCCCTACGATGAAGGATTGATGAAAATGGATAACAAAAAGCAATATTTCTTAAGAATATTCCTGGTAATGTTAATTTTATCTGTAAGTATCATGGCCCAACAGCAAAAGAGCAGCCTGGAGGCGTACTCCGGCGATCTTGCGCCCGATCGTCTTGAAAAAAAATATATTACCGGACCTGACGGGATTGTTAGAATGTATGTCAATGTTTGGGGACATGTGGCCCGCCCAGGCTCCCATCTGGTATATGATGGTATCGACCTGGTTACCCTTTTTTCCATTTGTGGAGGCCCGCAGGAAGGAGCAAACCTATCCAAAATTAAATTGATCAGAGAAACTCCTGATGAAAATGGTAAAGCAGTCTATGAAATCAATTTTAATAAATTTATGACAACCGGCGAGCGGGAACAATTAATCAAAATACGGCCTAATGATACAATAATTATCGGACAGAAAACTACTACAATGATTATGTCTAATTTTAATGTTCTCAACACTGTTTTACAGTTAATGAATATATATTTACAAATCCAACGCAATAATTAATAGGAAAATAATATGCAGGGACACAATCAGTTTCAGGAACAGCCAAAAACACTACAGGACTATACCCGGATTATTCTGGGAGGAAAATTGTGGGTGGTTTTTTTCACCTTTTTTGTTTTTGCTTTTTCAGTTTATAAGACCTTTTCAACAGCCCCGACTTATCAGTCCGATGCAGTAATAATGATTGAAGATAAAAGTCAGGCGGCCGCTGTTTTTAATTTTGGTGACAGGATGGATTCCAAGGCGATTGCCAATGAAATTCAGATCATTAAATCCCGTTATGTTGCCGAAGAATTGGTAACAGCTCTCTGGGAGTCTCCTTACAAAAACAACCTGTATCTTTTTGGAACCAGAAAATTTAAACCAAGAGGTCAGAGATATCGACGCTGGATGAAAGAGATAGTAACATTGGGATTTTGGGAGCCTAAACCAGATACAACCGGACAAATCGGTGAGATTTTGACGGAGGATTTGTTGGCAGAGTTTACTAAAAGAATACGGAACAATATTTCGGTGTCCTATAGAGAAAAAACCAACATCCTGGATATCAGCATAACAAGTGTTGGCAAAGATGAAGTAGAACTGCTGGTAGATAATTTTATCCAGGTTTATCAGCGTATCGACAAGCAGTGGGGAGCTGCCGAATTGACCAACATGAAAACTTTTCTGGCTGAACAGTTAGAGAAAAAAGAAAAAGAATTGAGAATAGCCGAGGATAAGGTTCGCAAGTATCAGGAAACCCAGAAGATTTTTAGTGTTGACAAGCAATACTCGCCCCTTTTGGATCAATTAACTGCCGCCGAAGCACAATATTATAATTCAGAGGCAGAAATAAGCATAGCTAAAAACCGGAAACAGTTCCTGGAAAATCAACTTTCTGAGGAAGAAAAAACATTGACAAGTAAGCTGAAAAGTTCAATTAATGCCCGCTTAACAGCTCTGCGTCATGAACTTTCACAAAAGGAAGCTGAATTGATCCGGAGTACCGGTATCTATGGTGAAAACCATGACGCTGTTAAAAACACAAAAAGAGATATCGGAAAAATCAAAGACCAATTGGAAAAAGAAACTAATTTGTTAATTTCTCAGGGGATTTCGGTGGCTGATCCGCTGAAATATTCTCAGGATCTGATAGAAAAAGTATTACAGGCTGAAGCGGAAATTGCCGGGCTGGCAACCCAAAGAGATGAATTTAAAAAACTTGTTGAAAAATATAATGAACAGATCATGGTATTACCTGAAAAACAATTGAATTTTGCCAGATTGGACAGAAACCGATTTGTACTGGATGAAATATATCGTTTGATGCGTACCAAAATGGAAGAGGCCAGCATAACAGAAGCGTCGGAAGCCGGTAAAGTTCGTATCATTGATGATGCTTCCCGTGCTTATAAAATCAGTCCCAATGTAAAACAGGATTTAATGCTGGGTTTAATAATGGGTCTCGGGCTGGGAGTTGCCTTTGTTCTATTTCGAGATTATTTGGATAATACTTTAAAATCCTTGGAAGAAATTGAACGTACCGGCTTATCTATTCTGGGTGTAATTCCTGATATGAGTAAAAATAATAAAGGAAAATATGCCAGGCACAAGAAACAAGAATTAAAGAGGCAGAAGAAAAATGGAAAGGAAAAGCAACAAAAAAACGAGGAAAAAGAGGGTTATCCGCTCATTACCCATTATGATCCAAAATCTCCTATTTCTGAAGCTTTTCGGACAATTCGTACAAATATAACAATGACCTCTCCGGACAAAACAATTAAATCTGTTCTTATTACCAGCCCAGGGCCAAGTGAAGGTAAAACAACATGTATTTCTAATCTGGCCATTACCTTTGCCAATCTTGGGAAACGAACTTTGGTAATTGATGCAGACTTACGGAGGTCAAATCTCCATAAGCAGTTTAGAACCAAGCGCGCTCCGGGTCTTGTACAATATTTAACCGGCAAAGAAACGGATTTTTCTAAATTAATCATAGAAAGCGAAGTGAAGAATCTCTATATCGTTCCTTCCGGAGGAATGCCACCAAATCCGTCAGAGTTGTTGGGTTCCCAGAAAATGACCGATCTGATTGGACGTCTGGAACAGGAATGGGATATGGTTTTAGTTGACTCACCTCCAATTGTAGCAGTTACAGATTCTACGATGATTTCCAAAGAAATTGATGAAATTATATTAGTAACCAGATCGCGACAAACGGACAGACATGCTTTTATTCGTGCTATAAATATTTTGAAACAGGTGGAATCTCCTTTGGGTGGGGTTATTATGAATGGTGTTTCCAAAGCCTCTTCCTATGACTCTTATTATTATTATTATCAATATTATTACTACACTTCAGACCAGGAAGGCTCTGAGCACAAGAAAAAGAAGAAGTTCAGCAAGCGGTTGATGAAAAAACTGTTTAATTAATACTGACAATTCCGTAAAAAACAAATTTGGTGTCATTCCGCTAGTAGCAGGACACGGTCTGAGTGAGGTACGAATGAAGAACCTCCTATAATTATCGACAAGATTCTTCGTTGCTACGTCGCCTCAGAAAGACAGATTTGAACATTTTTACGATTCAATTAAAAATAAATAACAAAATATCTTTAGGAATAGTGTAAACATTTATTGGAATAATTAAAACATTGACACAGTCAATGTACTTCAAAACACTCAATAAGGAAGAAAAATTAATGAAAATATTAGTTACAGGCGGAGCCGGATTTATTGGAGGCAATTTTGTTTTGAAACAAATTGCTGAAACAGATAACTCTATTTTGAATTTTGACAAACTTACTTATGCCGGTAATCCGGAAACACTGAATTCTGTAAAAGACAATCCGCGCTATACATTTTACAAGGGTGATATATGTTCTAGTGAACAGGTCAGGCAGACTTTGGAAACTTTTCAACCCGAAGCAGTAGTTCACTTTGCAGCCGAATCACATGTTGATCGCTCAATAGACGGACCGGCAGAATTTATTCAGACAAATATAGTTGGCACTTCGGTAATGTTAAGTGAATCTTTGTTATATTATAAAAAACTTAATGGCGCCATGAAAGAAAACTTTCGTTTTTTACATGTTTCCACCGATGAGGTTTTTGGAGCCCTGGGAGATGAGGGAAAATTTACAGAAACCACACCCTATGACCCAAGCTCACCATATTCTGCATCAAAAGCCTCTTCTGATCATCTGGTTAGAGCCTGGAACCGGACTTTTGGATTACCAACCTTAATCACCAACTGTTCAAATAATTACGGACCCTACCAGTTTCCGGAAAAACTGATTCCCTTAATGATAATTAATGCGATTTCCGGAAAGCCCTTACCGGTTTATGGTAAAGGCGTGAATGTGCGGGATTGGTTGTTTGTGGAAGATCACTGTGACGCTATTTATGAAGTTCTCAAAAAGGGTATAACCGGACAAACCTATAACATCGGCGGAAATTGTGAATTAAAAAATATCGATGTTGTTGAAACAATTTGTAAAATTTTAGATAAAATTGAACCCAACAAAGATGGAAAAAAATATCGCGATTTAATTACTTTTGTGACTGATCGTCCGGGACATGATTTTCGGTATGCCATGGATATCAGCAAAATTAATTCTAGACTAAATTGGCAGCCCAAAGAGACTTTTGAATCTGGTATTCAAAAAACTATCCAATGGTATCTGAATAATCCGGATTGGGTTTCGGCTGTAAGTGGTAAATAGTAAGGAGTAGGTAGTAAATAGTAAGGAGTAGGTAGTAGGTAGTAAGTAGTATGGAGTAATAATTAGGAGGTTTGTTCGTGGGTAAAAATGGTTATCATGGATATAAGGATTTAATTGTTTATAAGAAGGCCTTTGAATTGTCTATTGATATTTTTAAAGTAACCATTAATTTTCCTAAAGAAGAACGATACTCTCTTACTGATCAAATACGTAGGTCAAGCAGATCGATCGGGGCGAATATTGCAGAAGCATGGGCGAAAAGAATTTATGTCAAATCATTTATTGCGAAACTAATTGATTCTATGTCAGAATCCCTTGAAACAACCCACTGGTTAGATGAATCTTTAGCTTTGAAATATATCAACAATGAAAAACATAAAAATCTTGATACTACAAATATAGAAATTCAAAAAATGCTAAATTCAATGATAAAAAATCCTGAAAAATTTTGCTATAAAAAAACCACTTAATTTTATGATAACTTACAACCTACTACCTACTACTTACTACTTACTAATTACTAATTACTAAAAAAACGGAGTTATAAATGAAAGGAATAGTACTGGCCGGTGGCGCCGGAACCCGATTGCACCCATTAACAAGAGCGGTAAGTAAACAGTTAATGCCGGTTTATGACAAACCCATGATCTATTATCCAATATCTGTACTTTTATTGGCCGGTATTCGTGAAATTTTAATTATTTCCACTCCCCAGGATTTGCCGGGATTTAAGAAACTGCTTGGTGACGGCTCTGATTTTGGAGTTACTTTTGAATATGCTGAGCAGGCAGAACCAAAGGGATTGGCAGAAGCTTTTATCATCGGTGAGAATTTTGTCGGAAAGGATTCTGTTTGTCTGGTTTTGGGAGATAATATTTTTTATGGGCCGGGATTTGGAAAAAAACTACAACATGCGGTAAATAAAAAAGATGGCGCTACGGTTTTTGGATATTGGGTCAAAGACCCACAAAGATATGGTGTGGCTGAATTCGATGAAAACTATAATGTTCTTTCGATTGAAGAAAAACCACTAAAACCCAAATCCCATTACGCTGTGACCGGATTGTATTTTTATGACAATAAGGTGATCGAGATTGCAAAAAACATCAAACCATCGGCTCGTGGCGAATTAGAAATTACAGACGTAAACAAAGAATATTTAAAAAAGGGGCAATTAAAACTTGAAGTTCTGGGGCGTGGTTTTGCCTGGCTGGATACCGGTACTCACGAATCTCTGCTTGAAGCCGGTAATTATATCGCGACTATCGAAAAAAGACAGGGTCTGAGAATAGCCTGCCTTGAAGAAATTTCCTATCGTATGGGCTTTATTAATCAAGAAAAAGTTATGGAACATGCAAAGGCTCTGGGGAAAAATGATCTGGGTGATTATTTAACCACTATTGCCAATGAACCTAAACCTCAAAAAGCACCGGATTTTTAAAGGTTAATTATAAATTACTAATCACGACCGACTACTTAATACCTACTAAGAAAGAAATGGAGATAAAATCAACACGACAAATGATTCTAATAATAAGTATAAAATAATTATTGTGGCTGGTGCACGACCTAATTTTATGAAAATTGCGCCTTTAATGCACGCCCTGGAAAGTCACAAAAATATTGAACCAATCCTGGTTCATACCGGGCAGCATTATGATGAAAAAATGTCTGACCTCTTTTTTAAACAGTTAAATATTCCGGAACCACATGTTAACCTGGAGGTGGGATCAGCATCTCATGCCGTCCAAACTGCAAGAATTATGGAAAGGTTTGAAAAAGTTTGTCTGGAACAAAAACCCGATATGGTTTTGGTGGTGGGTGATGTCAACAGCACTGCTGCCTGTACTCTGGTTGCTTCAAAAATGTACATAAAAACCTGTCATTATGAAGCGGGCTTAAGGTCGCGGGATAGAAATATGCCGGAAGAAATCAATCGCCTGGTCACAGATGCTATTTCTGATCTGTTTCTGACTACCAGTATTGATGCCGATGAAAATTTAATAAAAGAAGGTGTGTCGCCTGAAAAAATTAAAATGGTTGGTAATTTAATGATTGATTCTTTGGTCAGGAATTTGGAAAAAAGTCAATCCGTTTCTATGGAATTACAAACATTAAGTGGTGATTCTATTACTTTGGGAAAAGATTTTTTCAAGAGTAAATATGGTATAATGACTTTTCACAGACCTTCAAATGTTGATGACTTCAAGGTATTGGAAAAATTAGTTAAAATCTGGACTGATATTTCCGAAAAAATCCCCCTTGTTTTTCCCATTCATCCCCGAACACTAAAAAATGTAAAAAATGCCGGTTTATATGATAACATACTCAGATATAAAAACTTTTTCCTGACCGAACCGATTGGCTATTTACAGTTTATTAATTTGGTTTCAAATTCGGCCTTTGCATTAACAGATTCAGGAGGGATTCAGGAAGAAACAACTTTTATGAATGTTCCGTGCCTAACTATTCGTCCCAATACAGAAAGACCTGTCACTATTTGGGAAGGTTCGAACAAACTTATTAAAGTTAATGAGATTTCTTCAGAAGTTGATTTAATATTAGCAGGCAAAGCCAAGGTCGGAAAATCACCAAAATATTGGGATGGAAAAACAGCTGAAAGAATAGTTAAAATTTTGGAAACATTGTAGCAACATAAAATTTGCAAGAATATGTAATAGATTGGAGAATTATGAACAAACCGATTACCGAACGAAAAATTAACATTGCCCTTTTAGGATGTGGGCGGATTAGTTATAAACATCTTGAAGCTATTGATCAGATTGAGAATTTGAATCTGGTTGCAGTGTGTGATATTATAGAAGAACGTGCGCGGGAAAAAGGACAGCAATATAATGTTGACTGGTATGTTAATTATGAAGAAATGCTGGATAGAAAAGACATTGATCTGGTATCAATCGCCACACCCAGTGGAGATCACCCTGAACATGGAATATTAGCTGCCAGGCACGGCTATCATATTATTGTGGAAAAACCCATGGGTATTACTTTGGAAGCTGTTGATCGCTTCATCCACACCTGTGATACCAACAATGTGCAACATTTTGTTGTTAAACAGAACAGGCTAAACACAACAATGCAACTGTTGAAAAAGGCGATTGATAAAGGACGTTTTGGTAAGATTTATATGATTCAATCAAATGTATTCTGGCAGAGACCGCAGAAATATTATGATATGGCTAAGTGGCGTGGCACCTGGGAGTTTGATGGCGGCGCATTTATGAACCAGGCTTCCCATTATGTGGATGCTTTGACCTGGCTGATCGGACCTGTTGATTATGTAATGGCTGACACTTCCACTATGGCCAGAAAGATTGAAACAGAGGATACTGGATCGGCAATTATCCGCTTCCGCAATGGTGTTATTGGCAATATGAACGTTACGATGCTGACATATCCGAAAAACTTTGAGGGTAGTATTACTGTATTAGGAGAAAATGGAACGGTGAAAATCGGTGGTATTGCGGTTAATAAAATTGAGCAATGGGAATTTGAAGATTATGACGACGATGATCGTCTTATCGAAGAGTCAAATTATAGTCCGCCAAATATTTATGGACTTGGACATCTGCCATATTATTTAAATGTTGTTGAAACCCTAAAAGGTAACTGCGTGGCCAACACTGATGGTAGAAGTGGTAGAAAATCCCTGGAACTGATCCTGGCAATTTATAAAAGTGTTCAAACCGGGAAAAAAGTAAGTATTCCTTTGAAACTGTAAATACTATTTGTCCACGATTTTCACTAAAACGGCTTTTAAATGAAATTAAGAATTAGGAATTAAGAATTAAGAATTGAGGATTGGAGATTGAAGATTGAGGATTGAGAAGATCACAAAGTTATGATGAATGAATTAGATGTATTGTTAGATGTTGTTGGTAAACTTAAATCTGTGGGCGTTGAATATATGCTGACAGGTTCATTTGCAATGAATTATTATGCCGAGCCCAGGATGACAAGAGATGTAGATATTGTGATCGCTTTACAAATTAATAATATAAAAGACATTGTTAGTGTTTTTAAAGATGATTATTATATCTCTGAAAATTCTGTAAAACAGGCTATTGAAAATAAAAAAATGTTTAACATCATTCACAACGAAGCAATAATAAAAATTGATTTTATTATCAAAAAGGACACGGAATATAGGAAAAATGAATTTTCGCGTAGAAATTTTTTTGTAATTGATAATAAAAAAATACAAATTGTTACTGTTGAAGATTTGATAATTTCAAAAATACTCTGGTCAACAACATCCAGATCTGAACTACAAAAACATGATATTAAAAATTTATTACAACAAGATGTTGATAACGCTTATTTAAAAAAATGGTTTGATAAATTAAAAATTAATAGGTTTGTACAGGAGTTTTTGTATGAATGACACGACGCCTCAAATAAAAAAAATATTTCATGATAAAATGATGGCAAAAGATGGAATCGCCAGGCTTCAATTCGGCGTGTCAATGTTTGATACGGCAAAAAAACTAATTTTAGCGTCATTGCCAGAAAACATTTCTGTCCTAGAAGAAAAAAAATTTTTACTAAAAAGACTATACACTAATGATTTAACAGATGATGTTATAGATATGATTGTTAATAAGATATAGAGGCTATTGGGCTGAGACAAATTACTAAACCCCAAAAAACTAACAATATTGTTGCTGGATAGTCTGGAATTGGCAATTAAGAATTATGAATTGAG
>JAOZSR010000010.1:5328-60063 GCA_029939575.1 Fidelibacterota bacterium | reverse complement strand
GGTATTCTGAATGAGGTACGAATGTTTACAATCAGGTTTTTGACTGAAAGAATCTTCTACAATTATCGGCGAGATTCTTCATTGCTAGGCAGCCTCAGACTATGTCCGGCTTTCGACGGAAAGACAGCTTCGAACCTTTTTACTATTCCATCAATTAGTTAAGAAATAATTAACTCGTTCATAAATTAAAATAAGAAAATAGATATAACTTAATAAATAACAGAATAATGTTTTGATTTTAAATTTTCTCTTATTATCTTTATACAGGGGTTTAATATAAAGCAAAATTGTTTAATATTAAACAAATGGGGGTCAAAATGAGTATTTACTCAAGAAGTCTGAGGAGACTTGTTAAAGCGGCAAAGCGTAAAAATAAAAAATCAAATCAATTTTCTGACGAAGAAAAACAATGTCTATTGTTATGTTTACCGTCAGCACCAAGGGCATACAAAATTGCTTGCCATGTTTTTTCCCCAATATTAGCAGAATATCCGGAAAAAATCAAAGCAGTTGCCAATGGTGCTCTAATTAATAGCTCAGATGATATTAATGCTGAATCAATAATTCCTTTTGAAGCAGATAGTTTTGATAAAAATAACTTACTCCCGGACTCTTCAATGGAAGATCTTTTACAGCATCCCTACGAGGTAGCTGTTGATTTGAATCCGGAAATGTATCCGGTAACTGCCAATTTAATTAACGAAAGTACAGCAAAGAAAAAAATTGGGTTCAAATCAAAATATTCAGATTATTTTTTTAATGTACAAGTAGACTCAAAGGATAAGGAATTATTAGAACCTGCTTTCAGGCAAATTAGAAATTTAATTGAACAGGACCTTGAAAATTTTTCATAATTGTACTTGATTAATTTTTTTATTTTAATCTAAAATAATTTAAATATATCCTAATCAACATTAATATATTTTGTTCTTATTTTTGTCTTAATAATAAGTTATTTACTTTGTTATAAAAGCAAATATGACAGTTAACAAATCTTAAAAATTTTTTGCATCAAATATTTATTTAAATTTTCAAAAAAAATCCTTGCTCAGTTCTATCTATTACTTTATATTAGCGCCGCAAAAAAGAGGAGTCTTTATGGAAGAACTTGAATGTCCTGAGTGTGGACACCATCTGGAAGAAGAAGAACTTAGAAAAAAATTGGTTTGCCCTAATTGTAAAACCAAATTACATAATTCTAAATATAAGGATTTTTTAGAATTATTAATATACCTTGAAGTTGTAGACGATATTGACTTCTTTGACATGAATCTTTATGGCATGGAAATTCTCAATGAAGAACGGGAAGATTACGATGAACCAGAATTAGACATATCCAAGTTTGAAAAACACAAGGAAGTCTGGGATGAATTTGAAGATGATACTGAACTGAAGCAGAGACTGGAAACCGACGACGAAAGAGAAGAGGCCTGGGATATTTTTAATGACGCCAGGGCGATTGATGAAGATTGGGACGATATGAAAAATGAAAAAGAATGAAAGATTATCAATATGAGCAATGAAAATAAACCACAATCAAAACAATTGAAAATAGAATTGCCTGAATCTGAGGCCAATGGGAAATATTGTAATTTTACTGTAATTTCACATTCCGCAGCAGAAATTGTTATTGATTTTACCAGAATTATGCCGGGTGTTCCAAAAGCTAACGTGCAGAGCCGGATTATTATGACACCGATTCATGCCAAAACTCTTTTGCGTACTCTAGCAGATAATATTAATAAATTTGAATCAAAATATGGTGAAATCAAAATGCCTGAAAAAGAAGATGGAATCCCATTTCCTGTAATGCCTAAAAAACCCGGAACATTACCAAACTAATTTTGATTCTCACATATAATTTTCAATAATAAAGGTTTGTCCTAAAATAATGGCAAACCTTTTTTGCTATATCAATATTTGTAACATCCTTCGAAAAATATTCTTTCTCCCAGTGATAAAAAATAAAATCTACTTTTGACCTGTTATAAATCATTTTCTTTACAAAGAGATTTGAATCAAAAAAATTGCTAATATTATTTTTGGGGCTCTGTAAAAACAGTAGATTAGAAGATAATGTTAATTTGTCTGAAAAAACAAGAAGAGAGTCATCTTTTGTCAGGTTTTGATAAATCGCAGATTGATAGGATGTTTGAACTTTATCCCAAACCGGGTAACCTGACAAAACAACACCGACCTTAAACATTTCCGGCTCTTCTAATAACATTTCTGAAATTAAAAATCCATTGTAGCCCCATCCAAACAAACCAATTTCTGAGCCATCAACAAATCCATTTTGCCCCAAATGTTCAGTAACTGCGGAAATTTCCGCTTTTTGCCGATTAATTAATCTTAATAAAAAGTTCTTTTTATTTTCCGCTGCAAATCTTGTAAGAGAAGTGCAATTCATTTGTGCGACAACAAACCCTTTTTCACTTAATAATTGATTAAACAAACTTAATTCATCAAATCGGTTGATTGTATATTCTGAGTCAAAATTATTATTAATACAAACTATTAAGGGAAATTTGTTTTGGGTCAGATTTGATTCAGGTAACCATAATTTATAATGAATATTTTCTTTGAAATTATTCACATTGATGCTCTTATATTCAGGTTGTCTAATTTTGTAATCCCGGAAATTAAATAAAGGAGAGCGGGTTAATTTTATCATCTTACTTTGTGGTATGGTTTCTGAATAGTACAGCTCCGGCGAATGTGAAGAGTTTGAGAAAATATTAGCCATCTTTTTACCTGAATGTGACAGAGTGAAATTGTGAGTACCGGATTGGTAGGAGACAGTTTTAATTTTTTTTGATAACAAATTAATTTTATAAATCTGACTATTTACAGGAGAATCTTTTGTTGCTCTGAAAAAAATATTATTCCCCTGTTTATCGGCATGAAAATCAAGAATATCCCAGTGCCCCCGAGTAAGGGAATCGTAATTTTTGGTTTTTAAATCAAGAGAAAAAATATGCGGATAACCCATTTTGGAAGAACCAAAAATTAGTTTATTCTCTTTATAATTTATATATAAATCTGATCCAAATTCCGGAATCCAGTTAGATGCTTCTTCAGAATAAAGCGTATCAAGTACTCCGGATTCGATGGATAAAGATAAAATGAGACGTGATTTTAGATTGTTAGAAACATGATCATAAATAATAGTATTGTCATTATCGGCCCAGATAAAATTTCGGAGAAAAATATTATTGCTAAAAGGAATAAGTGATAAGATGTCTTGATCATTTTGTGTGTTGTAAAAATAAATCCCCTCACATAAGGCCAGATTTTCATCAGTAATAAATAATTTTTGGATCGCGAATTTTTGACTATTTGAAGACCACTGATATTTACAATTTGAATGTTTGGAACTGAGACATTGACCTTCCAAAGGAATTTCTTGCTTTTCGTTAAAACTATAAAGATATGTTTTTGAGTCTTTATTATAAACTAAATATTTTTCGTCAGGTGATATTTCCGGTTCAATTTCCACAGAACAATTAATGTTGAGTGAAGTAATTTTATTATTTTCAACTAACAAAGTAAAAATATTATTATTATAAACAAAAAGTAAGCGGTTACTTTTTGGAAACCATTTTAAACAGGAAATTTTACTGTCTGTTATTAAGGAATCTGAATTAAAGAAGTTTGTTCTTTTGGCTGGTCTGCCTGAGGGTAAATATACTGTAAAAACTTCTCTGGACTCCCCCCCTTTATCATTCCACAAAAAAGCAATTCTGGAATCATCATAAGACCAACATGGGGCCATGGGTGTATTTCCCCATATCCGTGGGTATTTAAAAATAAAATCAGGGTCTATTTTAATTTCTGAAAATCCAATACTTACAAGGCAAAATAGAAATATTATTACTTGTCGCATACAGGCCTCTCGCTATTTGATTGTAACTTATTTATCATTATGAAGTTAGTAAATGGATGTTTGTTTTTCAAACTATTTATTGGATATTTTTCTATGCCGCATTTCATTTACAATTTGATTACGCATTTGTTTTAGGAATTTAATACTGGCAGGTGCCGAATAATCTGCATATGTCCATCCTAAAATTTTAAATTCCCCATGCATATAAAGCATGGTTATTTCACCAAAAATTCCCTTACCCAGATAAATTCGATGAGAAAAATCTTTTGTAGAAAAAAGCACAAGTTTTGATGGCTCGAGATATCCCGGATCAATATTAATTATTCTCTTACCCTGTTCTTTATTTTCCCGATCTATTTCCAGATCGTTGGTAAATATTTTAATTTCATGTAAAATTTCCAAAGAGCAATGTTCCTTGAAAACAAACATCTGTTTTTTTAAGTCAGCACCAAATTCTTTCCGATAATAGTTAGTAAAATCAGTGACATTATAAATCGGTCCTTCACCAAGAAGTTCACCATATTTTTGTTTCAGAATTGTAATTATTCTTTGCTTATCTTTCTCGCAATTATACATAATTGCTACAAAAAGATGAGTTTCAGGTGTCGGTTTGATTATTCCCATTTTTTTCCTCTATATATGATTAACTGTTTCTGTTTTTTTGATTTAGGGTATTCGATAATTCACGCAGTTTCTTGAAATGCTCTTCAGTGAAAAACTCTGATTTACAAGAATATACCGAATTGTTTGTTAATATAGGATCAATATCTTTATCAATTAGGTTTAGTTTTACAGCCCTTTCCCACTCAACAGTTCCCGGAATCGGGGTAAATGAAGCCAATCTGGAAATTGCTCCCTGGCGAGCGACAAATCTTATACTCTCCTCCACTTCTTCCGGTTTTTGTTCAGGTAATCCCATCAGAAGATATGTTTCAATTTCGAATTTTTTATAACCGGCCTTTTCCAGATTATCAAGTGCAGTTAAATAATTAGCATTAGTGACTTTTCCGGAAGATGTTTTTTGCCATTTAACAATGTTTGATTCCAGACTCAACCTAATGGTTTTAAAGCCTACCTGTCTCATTAATTTGGCTAAATCGAAGTTAATCTCCCTGGCAAAAAGACCATTTGGAGTGTAGAAACTGGCCTTTATTCCCAAATCAATAATTCCTTTTAAAATTGGAATAATATGCTGGTCTCTTTTGAAAAATAAAGCGTCATCATAAAAGGCAAAATGCTTAATCCTGAATTTATTATAGCCAGTCCAAATTTCATTAATTACATCTTCTGGATTGTGTTGGACAAAATTATTATTTAGTTGTTTAGTAGCACAATAAGTACAATGAAATGGGCATCCACGAGAAGTCAAAATTGGCAGAGCATCAAGTTTTTTGTATAAATCCCAGGGAGGAATACCAGAAGTGTTAAATTCCGGGATATCATTGTAACTTCGGGGAATGTTAAATTTTTTATCCAGAAGTTTTAGAACTTTTTTTTCACCATAGCCGGTTATTAAATAATCTGGTTTGATTGTTTGGCTGGCATGATCAGGACACAATGAGGCATAAGTGCCACCCAGAATTATTGGTTTCCCCGGAAAATATTTTCGCAACAGCCGAATAGTTTGAAAAACTCCCGGATACCAGTATGTCATATGAGATGTTACAAGGATTGCATCTGGAGTTTGCATGTTTTTTACTACGGAAATAATTTGTTTTATTGTTGCTCCGTATCGGCCATATTGACGAGGAATATGAGCTATTAAATCCGGTTTTGGGATAATTGTTTTAAGATATTTTCCTTTTCCAGATTCAGAGCGACGTTTTATTACTTCTCCCCATCGATTTCTGTCTAAAAAATCTAATAATTCAATTTTGTATCCATATTCCCTAAGGAATTTTCCAATATATAATAATCCGAGAGGTTTTGCCCATAAATCATAGGCGGCAAAGTCGGTAATCCAGGGATTGACTAATAGAATGCGTCGTTTTTTCATCACATAAAAATACAAAGAATTAATCAATTTATCGATGTTTTTATTATTGGTGGATGTCAACCTTTGAGCTGCAATTAAAATAGATTGCGGATTTTAATATGACTGTAAGCGACAGTTCGGATTGTTCGCCTACGATGAAATTATTCGAAAAGACATCTTGATTTTCGAGGACAATATGACCCTTGAATATTCTATTTTACTAAAACCATTTTTGTTGTTTTAGTGTACCCGTCGGAAGTAACCATCTTACAAAAATAAATTCCTGCACTTACATAAATATTGTTCATATCGGTACCATTCCAGGAAATGTTATAATTTCCCGCAGAATAGTTAGAGTTTACCAGGGTTTTGATATAATTACCATTAATATCAAAAACCATAATTTGGATGCCGGAATTATCAGATAGGGAAAATTTTATATTAGTAATGGGATTAAAGGGATTGGGATAACAATTTTCCAAACTAAAATTTTCGGAAATTGCCAGGTTATCTATTATTATAACTGAAATCGGGGAATGCATTTTATTATTGCCATTGATACTGATATCTTCCAGTTTGTACCAGTATTTTTTATTTGTAGCAACAGGAATATCTTTATATTGATAATCATTTTTTACGGAACTGTTTATCGCACCCTTGATGAATTCGTTGTTAATTTGGGTATAAACACCGTTTTTGCTATCCGCTCGATATAAATTGAAACCCAGGTTACTGACTTCAGATTCTGTGGTCCATTTAATTAAAACTGAACCATTATTGGGTTCTGCTGTGAAAGATGAGAGAGTGACAGGAAGAGACTGGTCACCTGACTCATTAATCTGGATTCCATCTGAATAATAACTATAATTTTCGCTAAATATTTTATAGTAATATGTTGTTCCCCGGGATAAATCGGTATCTGTAAATGTCCTTTGTTCTCCGGATATTGTATTACCATCACCAACTAATATTACTTTATCGTTATTGGAACCATCATTAATATTATCACCGGAACTGTAGGTGTGACCTTGTATCGGAGTGCCAAATTTATTATCTAAACTTCTAATTATAAGTACGAAACGTCCTTCCCAGCGAGTCCAGTTTATTATAATATCACTATTGGATTGTGGGGACGTGGATATATTCGTTGGATTGGATAAGGGGTCAACTTCAAAATAATAGGTAGCAGTAAATGTTCCGGAATTACCCCAATCCGTTGTATTTGCATAATGCCATGGATCGCCACCGTCTCCTTTTGCTCTTCCGTTTATATACCAATTTCCTGTTGCGTTGAATTGAAAGTCACCAAAATCTGAGTAAACTTTTTTGTTACTACCTTCTCCATCGTCATACCAAACTGCAGTTCTCCATGTCCAGTTAGATGGATCGTTATATATTTTGCCAATTCCCGCATCAGAAGCATTCCAACTAACTTGACCAATCTCGAATTGAATATTCCATGTACCATCGGGATTTAATTTATCACCTAAATAATATGTTGAAATTGGAGAACCACTAGTTAGCATATGAAGATGGACATCTCCGGCAAATACTAAATTAACAGTAAACAATACTAACAATATCTTTTTCATATTTATTCTTCCCAAAATATAAGATCACATCTGATCATTTTTCCATAATATCGAGTGTAGTTTATTAGATTTATTTTTGAAAAACAATAAATACTTTTTGTAAATATTTGAATAAAAATTTATTTGATTAATACACAAGATTTTACCGTGCAATGTTCTTTTGATGATAGCTTAATGAAATAGATTCCTGAAGAATGGGCTGATGCATTCCATTGCAATTCATGAATCCCTTTATTTTTTTCATTGTTTAAAAGTTGTTCAACTTTTTGACCCTTAAGATTATACATGGAAATATTGATCCAATCTCTTTCCGGAACTTCGAATTTTATATTTAAGGTTGGATTAAAGGGATTTGGATATAATGATGACAAACATAATTGTTCCGGTAAATTAGTAGTACTTTCCGGAATATTAATTGATATTTCATGACTAAAATACCTCTTTCCACTATACTCAATGTCTTCCAGTTTATAGAAATATTTTTCACCACAAATAATTTTCATATCATAAAAAGTATATTTATGTGATATGGATGAACTTCCGGCGCCTCTAATAATTTCTGGATTAATTTTTATAAAATCCTCATCAGAAGATGATTTTCGAAAAACATTAAATCCCAGGTTATTAGTTTCTGATTGGGTTGTCCAGGTAATTTCTACACCGCCGTTTTTTAGGGTTGCGTTGAATTTTGATAATTCAACAGCCAGTGATTGATCTTGATCTAATTTGTAGTTCTGGCCATTATTTGTGTTATAATTAATAGTCATTAAGTCAGTGTAATTATCAAGATTATTGTCTTCAGCATAAGTCAGAGTGGTGCTTAAAGCGTAATATTCAATATAGTTCAGGAAACTAATGTCCGAGATTTCAGCATAGTAATCATTTCCCGATCCTGTAGCTCTTATGAATAAATCATTAGCAAAATTTCCATCCGGAGCAACACGGATATAAATTTTTTCTTCGTTACATAATGCATTATCTGTTGTAATATGTAATCTCAGAAACGTGCCATTAAAATAATCTGTTGTTACTGATAAAATATTGGCCGGAATTTCGCTCAATTTCATAATTCCAAGGGGAATATTTTTTGAAATTGCATCAGCCGGATTTTGGATATTAAGATGGATGTATGTATTAGGCGAATTTTTCCATATAGCATTATTTCCGGACCAGCCAAAATCATGTTTTGTATCATAATCCGTTACCCAGTATCCGTTACACCATTTATTTGACCAATCACCGTAAACTATAGCAAACTCATTATCTACCGCAGTCTGGATTGTTTTACCGTAATAGATAATATCACCACCAAAATTCTCTTTTCTTGTTGCCAAGTTATCATTATCAAGATCCCAGTCATTATGAGTTCCCGGGACATAAACTTCCGGAATAAATTTGAAAATTCGGGCTTCGGAAGCTGGTAGCGGATATGAACTATACCATGAAGACTCGATATTAATTTCCTGCTCAGTAATGACATCAATCCATTTTCCTGAATTTGGAAATTCTATATTAAGAGAGTGATTTTGATTATCAAAATTTGCGACGATGACATATTTTTCTTTATTCCCATTCCGCCAGTAGACAATTGATTTTTCGGTGAAAAATTTCTGTCTTGTTTCTAATTTCCAATCGGTTAAAGCCTCGCTGTTTTTTCGTAATTCTATTAAAGTTTTATAATAATTAAAAAGATCAGCACCGGAATCGGTGTTTAGTGTATCCCATTGCAATGGCTGTGGATCAGTACCGTTTTTCGGGGCGTTTTGTCCAAACTCCTGTCCGTGATAAATCATCGGAATACCTGTGCATGTAAAAATTATTGCAGCGCCGAGTTTGGACTTTTTAACTGCGAAATCTTTGGAAAAATTCTGGTATTCCATTCCCTCATAAATGATACGGGATTCGTCATGGGATTCTGTATATTTAACCGGTCCGTAATGATTATTATGGCCATCATGATAAATCCCATTGGCAATATTATCAATATTCCCCCAATCACCAATTTGAAAGAGGTTTTCCTTGAATGTATGATAAGCGGAAAAATCCCATTGTGAATCAAAGTTTGAATTATTTATTCCGGTTGGATTATCTTCTTCGGCAATTAGTAATAAATCATTATTGATTTGTTTAACTGTCCATGAATAATGCTGTAATCCATAATCATAACTATCCCAGATCATTTCGTGAGGATGGTCAAAGCGGAATCCGTCAATGTGATATTCGCTAACATACCAGGCCAGGGTTTCATCAATCAGGTCCCTTGTTTTGTTTTTGCTGTGATCCAGGGGGTAGCCCCATTCGGAATCTCCGTTTTTATAATAAGGATCGTTAGTGAAATCATGATGTGTCCGCCATTCTTCAGCGCCGTAATATCCTTCCGCATGGAAAAGTTGAAAAGTGGATGATGATCCATAAGTATGATTAAAGACCACATCCAGAATTACACCAATTCCATGATTATGAAAACTGTTGATCAATGTTTTTAATTCATTAACAGTACCATAACAATTTGGAGGAGCCAGGTAAAAAGCAGGATTGTAGCCCCAACTCATTTCTCCCCCAAAAGCATGAAGTGGCATAATTTCTACTGCATTAATACCTAAATCATTAAAATATCCTGATTCTACTTTAGCCAGCATATCAGAATAATCGCCTCCAAAGTTATCTTCACCGGAAAAATCACCAATATGAGTTTCGTAGATTATGAATTTTTCTTTTGATGGAGGTGTGTAATAATGATCTGTCCATGCAAAATCAGAAGTCCCGATATAAAATACACTTTTGGCAAGATTGATATCTCCGGATTCATTTTCTGTTCCGGGAACGTTCCAGATCAATTCTTTGCTGTAGGGATCGGCAAGTCTTTTTGTCCATCCAAAGTTATCATCTTTTACTTCATACTGGTAAGAATATTTTCCAGGCGAAAGATTAAGTGAGTACCACCACCAGCCATCACCATTATTGTTCATCATTTTTCCATGAATATAGGGCTGATTGAAATTTCCTGAAATAGAGATGTATTCTTTTCCTGGTGCATAAAGTGCAATGACAGCCTGATTTCCGTTTACACTTACGCCATCATTTAAAATGCCGGAATAGGATATCTGAACCGGGTTAGCCTCAATATCAATCAATCTTCTGGAAAAGCATACTTCTCCCGATGATGTATTAGTACCCTGGATAGTAATCCAATATTTCCCAAAACAGGTTTCCGGATGGGTTTGTGATGGGTTCCATGAATAATTAAAAGTTGTTCCGGTAATTTCAGTTAGCAGTTGCTGTCCACCCCAGATTTTAAGTTCATCTATATTGGAGCTGGTTCCTGCGATAGAAACCGCTGTATTTTTATTTATAAAAGTATTTTCTGCCGGAGAGGAAAAACTGATATTGTTTTCATCATGATGAAAAATGATTTCATGCATTTTTCCAAGCCAACTTTCATCATTGTAATTAATTGTATAATAAATTTTATCCACTACCTGCTTTCCGGTATTAAAAGCAGGAAAAGTAATGGAGTATTGATTAGGAGTGCCGGTTGGAAGCATTGGAGATTCAATCCCATGATGATCATTACTTATAATACTGGAAGCCGGTCTGTATTCTTCTATTGGTAATTGTTTGTAATCGTAAGTTTTGATATACCAGTAAACTGATCCGGCTTTTGTTATATTTGATAATGTCAGGGTTAATGATTCATTCGGTTTTGGGTTTGTTGGAGATTGAACATGGTTAAGAGGAATGTCCCAGTTTATACCGGAATTATTATCCCAACTGTCCTGAGCGCTATTTGTAAAAACAAAATTAATAGACTCTGCATCATTGGGAACTGAATAAGTATAAGTGTGGTAATCACCAGTTTCAGACATAGCAAAATCATTTGTACTTTGCCAATCATTATATCCTATATGTAGATAAACCGGAGATGTTGCTACCGGTAATACACCTCTGTCATCATGGTTGTAATATATAGTAAAATTTTGACCTGGTTGTGGATTTACAGGTTCCCAATAAACATCAGTTGCAGCAAAAAGTAGTGTTGGGATAAGAATAAAAATTGTTAGTATGAATCGATTCATTGCCCTCCAAAGATTATTAACTCAGACATGAGTAACTAAGATTGGACTAATTTATTTTAATTTTTTTTATCTGTCAAGGAAATTATTTTAGTTTTATTTTGATATTTTTATCCAAGATATGAATATTTCTGACTAAAGTTGGGTTTATGAGTTTGTTGATTTTTTTCCCCGCTAAAGTTAGAGGTTAATATTTAACAAAAATTTATGAATAATAGAGGATATGGCTCTATTTTATTGAATAGGTTATTTTATTAAATATTTTGTCCGATTTTGTTTATTTTATAATGTAACCTCAGATTATACCTGCTTATGTTATCAATTTTACCTCTTGAAATTAATTTGCTATTGTTGATACTTTTTAGTATTTTTTTATTTGTTATTTGGAATTGAACAACCAGTCGTTTAACCTGCCAATTAGGGGAAAATATAGTAATAATTATCAGACTTGTTATAAATTCCAGATAGAAGTGGGGATAGCATGATTTCCAACTGTATAATAATGGAAGTAAATATTCATGAAGAGAATTTTATTGCAAGATTCAACAGGATTGTCAAAAACACAACAACATGTTAATTAACAGAATAACACGAGATGTTAAGAAATTATTAGTATTATAGAAAAATGAGATTTGGGGAAAAAATGATTAGAAATTTTCAGGAGATAATATGCAAACTTTACTAAATTATGGTTTTGAACAAATTGAATGGCAAGTGGCTTTATTATCTTTCCTGTTAGCCTTTTCATTATCCAGTATTATAGCCTTAGTTTATGAACGTACTTTTCAGGGATTGTCTTACTCCCGTGGATTAGTACAAAGTATGGTTTTGGGTAGCATTGTTTCATGTTTGTTAATGATAGCGATTGGTGACAATATAGCCAGAGGAATCGGTATTGTTGGTTCCTTGGCAATTATACGTTTTCGGACAAATTTACGAGATCCACGGGATCTTATTTTTCTCTTCGCTTCACTTGGAGTTGGAGTGGCTTGCGGTGTTCAGAGCTATGAAACTGCAGTGATTGGCGCTCTGGTTTATTCCCTGGTTGTAATAATTCTTTATATTTCTCCTTTTGGTACCCGAAGAAAACATGACGGGCTGGTGCGTTTCCAGATACCAGCTGGTCCCGAAGCCTCTTCACAAGTGACAAAAATTATGCAAAATTATACAAAGAAATTCGTTTTGGTAACAATGCGAAATGTTGCTCAAGGTAATGTGATTGATTATGCTTATCAGGTGAAGCTGAGCACGCCATCAGCCAATCAGGTACTCATCCAACAATTAGAACAAATAAATAACATCAGAGGCATTTCATATATAAATCAAGAAGCAACAGTGGAGGTTTAAAGAACTATTATGAAAATTATAAAATTTAAACAAACACTAAATTTTAATTATTATACAATTGTTTTTATAATTTCCTTGTTCATCATTTTTTTTCTCTATCGAAAATGGCATATTGATAAAAGATTTCTGGGAGTTGTGGAGAAAAAATCTCATTTTGTCGGAGCCCAGGAACCTGGTAAAATGTATAATGAATTAATTAATATTGGCGACAAAGTAAAAAAAGACCAGGTTTTGGCTATTCTTGATATGTCAGATCTAAAAACAACTTTAAATCAACTGAAAAGTGAATTAAACAAAATCCGGAGTTTGGAAGGTAGCCAACATGAACAATTTTCAATAATTGCGTATAAAACGGCACTTCAATTAGAAAATGAAGCATCAGATATAATAAATAACTTATCAGAAATTGAAGCAAAAAGTACTGAACTTGTAGGGTTAAATGTAGAAATAAAAAGATTAAAAAATGCTGAAGAAGCCGGCCTTGGGCACAGTAGAAACATGTCTGAATTAATTCTTCAGAGAGATGCTTTAGCCGCTTATCTAAAAGAACAAAGTAAAGATTTTGATAATCAAAAACAACAACTTGAAAAAACCAAAGAATCACGTAAACTTCTAAAGGATGTAAATTTAGATTCTCTTACAAATTCTATGTTGACAGAACAAATTCAGTACACAGAATCACTTCAAAGACAAATTTCTGAAATTAAACATCGTTTGAAATTACGTACAATTTCATCGCCTTGTGACGGTTATGTAACAGAAATTTTTAGTTACAGAGGTGACATTGTCGAAGAATTCGTTCCTATTCTTAAGGTTGAAGAATTAACTCCTCGTTTCGTTGATATTTATATTCCCGAGACCTCAAGTGTGTTACCCGTTATAGGTGCGAAAGTAGATATTTTTTCATCACGGAAAAGAGAATTTGATACACAGGGTACTATTACCTTTATTCATCCTGGAATTTCTCAGGCCAGTAACCGATTATTTTTTCGCGGTCAAATTATTTGGGCACGTAAAATTAGAGTGAAATTGCCGGAAAATCATTTCCTAATTCCCGGCGAAGTTATCACATCAAGAGTTTTATCAGATAAAAAAAACAAAGGTTTGTTTTCTGTTTTTGCAAATGGAAGAGAAGATTCAAATACTCAAAAGAATAATTATCCCGATGTGAAAAATATAGAGGTTCCTGCCTCTTTATCTAAAACAACACGTTTTGAACCTTCCGGCATTTCCTGGTTAAATGAAAAAAAAAAGTACCTGATTATTAGTGATGATACAGGAATTAAAAATTTAAAAAATGATCATGCTCCCTATTTATTTTTTATGGATGAAAATGGGGTGATAGATTCATCTATGGTTATATTGTCCGGAATAAAAACCATAAATGATCTTGAAGCAATTGTGCCCTTGGGAGAGAATGATTTTTATCTTATTTCATCTCAAAATATAAGCAAAAAAAATAAACGCCCATCCAATCGTGAATTAATATTAAAGGTGAAAACTATTGGCAATAAATATATAGTAGAGAAGAAAGCATATTTACTTTCATTAATCCTTAACTCCTATTCGAAAGAACAATTGTTTGCACTTGGTTTGGAACAATTGGCAAAAGATGGAAAACCTATTTTAAATATTGAAGGTGCTACATATCATAATAATGCTTTATATTTTGGATTGAAAGAACCGGTTTCGGATAATGGAGCAATTATTCTGAAACTTGATAATGTCGATAGTATTTTTCAAAATCAAAAATTATTACCTAATCAATTAACAGTTCTTGGTAGGGTTAATCTGGGGAAAATCAAAAAAAAATATGCCGGTATTTCTGATTTGATGTTTGATGATCAAGGCATTTTGTGGGCTTTATCGACTTATCCAAATACTGCAAAAGATGAGCAGGTTGGAGGATTCCATCGCATTAATTCCTATGTTGATGGTCGTTTAGTAGCAGAGAGGATTTTTACATTTCCTGGCAAAAAACCGGAAGGTTTATGCCAGCAAAGTGATTCGAAATTTTTAATAGTGTTTGATAATGACAATGAAACACCTGCTTTTTGTTATATTGACAGGAATCAACTATGAAACCAAAAACCAGACACAATGCGGCAAACAGCCTGTTAAAAAAAATGGTGAAATCTATAACCAATTTTTGTTTACTGATACTTTTTTTTACTGTTACAGCTACTGCGGATAATATTAGTAGGCCAGGTGTTGAGATCTCATCTGGTATTCCATTATCGGAACAAGAAATAATCAATTCGGCATTAGAGAACAGCGATAAACTAAAATCCTTAACCACCAACACAGAAATTGCAAAATATCGCTATAAATCTATTCAGTGGTTACAAAACCCGGAACTTCGGTTTGGAGAAGAAACTTTAGACAATCCTGATAAGGATAAAATCATAGAAGATTTACCTTATAATTTTAGTGAAGTCAAAGCAGGTTTACGCTTGCGATTCCCGGAACTCGGGGAAATTCGCAAAGAAAAACAACAAGCATTGGTAAACATCGTTGAAAAACAAATAGAAGAATTTCAATACAGACAAAGAGTTATTGCCAGAATTAAAAAGAACTTTGCTAAAGTAATCATGTATGACAATCTCGTTGACCTTGCCTTACAACGAGTTGAGAAAGAAAATGAACGTATTAAGATTATTGAACAAATGGTAAATCTTGGGAATCGCTCTGTAGTTTATTTTACCAAGGCTAAAATGTGGCACGCAGAATCAAAAACCAATTACACACAAACTGTGCAAAATCAAAAATTAGCCCGTCGGATATTAGCAAGACGAAGTGGTATTGCGGAAAATTCTTTATTATTAACCAATGAAATGCCGGCTGTAACACAGGATCTTGACACGTTAATATCATTAGCGTATCAATATCGTCCGGAAATTAGACTTGTACAAAATAAAATTGCATTGGCAATTCGGAAAAAAAATATGGAAAAATTTAAATTAGTTCCCTGGATAAATTTTGCAGAATACTCATATCATAAACAAAATGATGGAGATAAATGGAAAGAATTTTCTGTCGGGATTAGCTTGCCGATTTTCAATTGGAACCGCGGTAATATCAAGGCAACAAAATTAGCCGTAACAAAAAAACAGGGAGAATTAAGTGCCATACAGGAATCTATTGCAGAAGAAGTTCGGTCGGCATATATCATATACAGAGATCTTTTTATAGAATGGAGAGATTTCAAAAAAAATGCTGATGAAATGCTTATAAATGTAAATGAAGTTATTGATCAGGCAAAACAGCATGAAACCTTGTTTCCTGATGAAGTTTTAGAAATGGAGTTAACTGCCATTGAAACACAAAAAATACTGTTTGAGAAGAAAAAAGATGTTATGTACGCATTAATCGATTTATTTTTGGCCATTGGTATTGAAAGTAATGAATGCTTAAATATTCAGGATTAAGTGAATGTCAAAAAACCTGAGCGAGATCAGGCGCTATGAACTGAAATACACAATTTCAGAACAGATGGCTCTGGAAATTCGTGATTATATAAAAGATATTTGTTCTATGGATAAAAATGTTCCTGAAGGTGAAAAGGGATATATTGTAAATAATTTATATTTTGACACTTCTGATTTTAAATTTTATTATGATACAAAATATAAAAAAACAAATCGTTACAAAGCGAGGGCGCGTTTTTATGGAGAAGCCGCAACAGATTTTATCTGGCCTGAAATCAAATACAAAATCGCAAGTGTTGTCTGGAAAAAGAGATACTATTTACCAATAGAAGACTGGCACAGTCTATTTACTCTGGAAAATGTAAATCCAGAGCCTCCTATGATCAATAAACGTCTGGATACTTTTGATAATATTGTTTATTGGCACAATGCTCATTCAGTCCTTCATGTCCGCTATTTTCGTGAACCCTATGTTACTGAATTAGAAGAATATGGTCGTGTTACCTTTGATCGCAATCTCTGTTGTCGCCAGACTTATGGTAATGTTGGGTTAAACTATAAAGAACAGGACATGTCTTATTATGATGATCCTATTACAACAAGACATTTTGATTCTCCGGTTATTCTGGAAATAAAAGTAGAAAATAATGTACCATTTTGGGCAGTTGAATTAATACGCAAATTTAACCTTATGCAACGGGGATTTTCCAAATACTGTTATGGTATAGATTCCCTTTTCGGTTCCTCTGATGATGGAAGAATCCCCAAATTTCATTTAGACAAATAATAACTATACTAATTGTGGAGCAAAAATAATGAAAAAACAAATTTCGACATACATAATCTTTAGCTTTTTAGCATTTCAAATAACCTTAGCCGGCAATTCTATTGTAATAAATGAAATTATGTATAACAGTGATGGCACTGATGTAGAATTCGTTGAATTGTATAATGTGAGCGGAACTGCTCAAAATTTACAAAACTGGTATCTTCTTGATGATAATGATGACCATGCACATTGTATAATTGATTGGACCTTAGATGCCGGAGAATACCTGGTGATAGCAGCTGATATGAGTCAATTTACAACAAAATATGCCGGAGTTTCAAATATCAATCCAAATGTATTTGATAATAATGGCAATGGCTGGTCTCTTGGTAATGGTGGTGATATGGTTCGTTTATTTGATAATTCCGGTAATCTGCATAACAGTGTTGATTATAATGATGGTGGTGAATGGCCGGGCTCACCAGATGGTAACGGTCCGTCACTAGAACTTCTCAATCCAAATGCTGATAATTCTCTCCCGGCCAGTTGGGACCCGAGTTCTGTGGATAATGGGACTCCTGGAGAACAAAACAGTGTTTTTACTCAAAATATTCAGCCAATATGCAAAAATGGGAAACGTTCTGTCAGCCTGCCTGTCAGTTCCGATAAAGTTACAATTACCGTTACTGCTTTTGATAACGAGGGTTTGTCCGGAGTTGAATTATTTCTGAATACCGGGCAGGGTTATGTTAGCCTGCCAATGCATGATGATGGTTTAAATGAAGATGTTGCAGCAGGTGACTCAATTTATACTGCAGTAATATCCGAACAAACTGATGGTACTTTGGTAAAATATTTTACTAAAGCCACAGATAATATTGGACAAACTGATAATTGGCCAAACAATGCTCCGACAGAGTACCATGCATATACTGTTGGACATACATTACCAAAACTTCGAATTACCGAATTGTTAGCGGTGAATAAATCTGTCAATACCGATGAAAACGGTGATTATGAAGATTGGTTTGAAATTCATAATTATGGATCAGAAAGTGTAAACTTAAACGGGATGTATGTTGGTAATTCTATGGGTTCATCAAAATCCTTTCAACTACCTCAACTGAATCTCGCACCTGATGAATATATAATTTTCTGGGCTGATAATGATCCCGAAGAGGGTATTTTACATGTTGATTTCAAATTGTCTTCCCAGGGAGAAGCCATAGCACTTTTTGAAACTGTTGACCATGGCAATGTACTAATTCATGGCTGGAAATATGGAAGAATGAGCCAGGATATTTCGGTAGGATTCAAGCCGGAAGATGGTACTGCTCCCGAATATTTAGCAACTCCTACTCCCGGCACTGGAAATGAATCCAGTGAATTGTTTTCTACTGTATGTATTAATGAATTCCAAACTACCAGCGCTTTAGGTGGAGTAGATGATTGGATTGAACTATATAATCGGGGAACAGAGTCTTTTGATTTAGCCGGATGTTTTTTATCTGATCAGAGAAGTAATAATACCAAATGGACATTTCCATCTGAATTGATTTCTATCATTGAACCAGGTGAATTTCTGGTTATTTATGAAGATGTTCTGGGCTTTAGTTTTTCTTCCGAAGGAGATGATGTAATTATGTTAACTGCTTCAGATAGTTTATCCGGTTTGGATTTTTATGATTTTGATCAACAACAACCGGATAAAAGTGAGGGGCGGTTTCCTGATGGAGTAAATATCTGGCAAAAATTCAACGAGCCAACAAAAGGAAATCCAAACCAAGCCAGCAAAATTGAAAAAGATCAAATTTCTGTAGCAAATGATTTTTATATATTTCCCAATTATCCTAATCCATTTAACCCGACAACAACAATTAAATACTCTATTAACTTAGCTCAACATGTAAAAATAAATATATTTAATGTTAATGGGGAATTGGTTGATGAAGTTGTAGATCAGAATATGGCAGCTGGAATTCATACCGTCAATTTTGATGCAGGAGCCTTATCCAGCGGTGTCTATTTCTACAAAGTCTCAGCAGGAGAATATAGCGGAATACGCAAGATGATGTTGGTAAAATAATTTAAAATTCAAAAAAGTATTTTTATTTTTTTAGTAAGTTAGTTAAATTAATTATCAATAAAATGGGGTGTTTTTTTTGATTACTTTTAGCTTACTTGATTTTATCATATTAGTTTTATATTTAGTTATTGTTGCTCTTATTGGCAGTTTTGCCGGAGGAAAACAAAAATCTTCAACTTCCTATTTTGTTGGTGATAAAAATGTGCCCTGGTGGGCAATCACTTTTTCTATAGTGGCCACAGAAACCAGCACTCTGACATTTATTAGTATTCCGGGCCTGGCATATCTATCAAATTTAAATTTTCTGCAAGTAACGATGGGATATTTAATTGGTAGAATTATAATCAGTTTTATATTTCTTCCCGCTTATGCCAAAGGAAATTTACAAACTGCTTATTCAATGCTTGATAATAGATTTGGCGCACAAACAAAAAATTTCGCATCTTCAGTTTTTCTGGTAACCCAGACGATTGGTGGAGGAGTTAGATTATTCGCCACAGCCATTCCATTGGCTGTTATACTGAAATCTTTTCATTATTTTAGTAATTCTTCAAATATAGGAATCTATATAATTTCTATTTTTATTATAACAAGTATTACTTTGGTTTATACTTTTTTTGGAGGAATCAAAGGAGTGATATGGGTTGATGTTTTACAAATGGGAATCTATATTGGAGGAGTAATAATCACAATCTTTGTTATAAACTCTATTATGCCAAATGGAATAGCTAATATTATCAGACTTGCAGGAGATACAAACAAATTTGAGATAATCAATCTTGGCTTTGATAATGGGATAAAACATTTTTTTAGCGACTCCTATACCTTAATTGGCAGTTTACTCGGAGGTTGCTTTTTATCAATGGCGTCACATGGTACAGATCAACTCATTGTACAAAGATTACTAACAGCAAAAAATCTAAAAGATAGTAGGAAAGCCATAATAACCAGTGGAATAATTGTTATTATTCAGTTCGCCCTATTCCTTTTTGTGGGATTACTTTTATTTGCTTTTTACAAAGGAGTAATTCCCGGTACAGAAGCAGCGCCTTTTGCCAAGCATGACGAAATTTTTCCCCACTTTATTGTAAATTATTTACCTGTCGGGGTCAAGGGTTTGATACTGGCCGGTCTTTTTGCAGCTGCCATGTCTACTCTTGCCGGTTCAATTTCTTCATTATCATCGTCAACTATGTTGGATTTATATAAACCGTATGCCGGTCAAAACAATAGTCCTAAAAAAGATTTATACATTTCCAGGCTTATTACTATTGGCTGGGGCATCGCTCTGAGTCTGATCGCGTTTTTGTTTATTGGCATTTTACATTCAGTAGTAGAAATTGCTTTAGGAATTGCTTCGATAACTTACGGTGGTTTGCTTGGAACTTTTATCCTTGGGTCGTTATTTGATAAGGTTAAACAAAAAGCAGCAATAACAGGGTTTGCGAGTGGGATAATTGTAATGGTTTTGATCGTTCTAATACCAATTCTTAAAGGTGAGAGCCCTCTCTTTCACTGGGTTTGGTTTACCTTTATTGGCACCTCAATAACCGTGTTAATTGGAAATCTATATCAATATTTTTTGACAAAAGCAGAATTAAAGTAAATTATGATAGGGAATTTTCTTTATTTTCTTATTTGTTTTGTTAGCTTATATAATGTTGAAAAAAACAGGAAATAATTGTATTGTAGTACAAACAAAAAAAAAGGAGAAGAAATGAAAAAATTGGTAAAACTTTTAACTCTGACTTTGTTATTAGTAGGTTGTCTGTCTGCTCAGGATTTTTTCCTGGCCGGTCATGATGTATTTGACCCAGCTGATTCAATGGATGTAAGGCACGGAGCAATGGGATCAAGAGGCCTGACAGCTGGAGCTGACCTTGATGGCGATGGTCTAAAGGAAGTATATGCTGTTCATTATGGTCATGGTGGTGGTGTAGTCGGCCTGGAAGTAACAGCTGAAGGTGTTATGGAACAGGTATGGAATTCTGATACATCAACAACTGACGCTGCTTATTCTTCAGGAACCAGAATAGTCCAAACAGGTGATCTGGATGGTGATGGCATGGGCGAAGTTATCTTTTTCAGAGGAAGATATTCCAACGATGCAAAAGCCGGGCTTTATATTTATGAAGCATCAGGCGCTGACAACGGTTTTAAAGATGTTGTATTCTTTAGCCTGAATGATCTTGGCGCCCGCTTTAATTTCAATGGTGAAGGCTTACTTACCCAATTGCGTGTAGAGTATTTTGTTATCAATGATGTAGATAATGATGGAACAGAAGAATTGATTTTTGCTTCTAACGGACCTTCATATGTAACTGACAGAATTGACACAACTGCAACTGATACTACTACATATGGCCATTCTGAAGATTTTTTTGGTGTGTTGTCCGCAACTGGCGATCTTCAGGGGTTAGCCGGGGATATAACTGCTGAGTTTGCAACCTCTGCCAGAGACATTGATATGGGAACAGTTACAAAAGACAGTCCATTATTTGGAAGAGAAAACAGATTAGGTGGCGGATCAGCAATCAATGTTGCTGTTTGTGATATTGATGGAGATTCACAAAAAGAAATATATTGTCATGCCTGGAATGGTTTTAACAACTTTTTTGTAGAAGCTACCGGTCCTGATACTTATTCTTTTGGTGATACAACTTATGTAAATGGGGAAACAGGTGGTGATCATACTGTTTTGATGAATGCCACAGTTGCTGATCTTGATGATGATGGCAAAGATGAAGTATATGCAGCCAATTATTATACAGGAAATGTTTGGAAATTTTTCGATTCTGATGATGATGCTACAAACTTTACAGCAGATGAAACTGAAATGATATCTGATACAACCGGTGGTACTAACATTGGTGCAACATTTGGTGCAACATCAGGAGATTTTGATGGTAATGGTATCAATGAAGTTTATTTTGGTGGATCTTCCGGATCAAAAGGGGATATCAAATCCTTTGACGGAACTACCTGGGGCTTTTGGAATACCGATACACTTGCTGCGGGTTTTGTTGCAAAAATGGATGTAGCTGACCTTGATGGTGACGGACATCTGGAAATAGTAAGTGCTCATCAATCAGTACCTGATTCAATAACAGTTATTGAAGGTACTGACACTACCATGATACTAAATCCTCATAGTTGGTCAGTCAGAGTTTGTGAATATGGAGATTCTACTCTTGCTACAGAGGTTTCAATTAAGGAATATTCTGTAATTACGCCGGCTGATTACAAACTGGAACACGCTTATCCAAATCCTTTTAACCCAACAACCAATATTCAATACACATTACCGATCCAAAAAGAGATTTCACTCGTTGTTTATGATCTCTTGGGTAACAAGGTTGTTGAACTTGTTAACAAAAATCAAAATCCCGGTACTTATAATGTTGTTTGGAACGGCCGTGATACAAATGGAAAAATTGTATCTTCAGGAACTTATATTTATGCCCTGAAATTTGGCAATTATTCAAAAACAAGAAAAGTAACACTTATTAAATAAGCAAACTTCACAATAATAATAGGGCAATTCATATTGCCCTATTATTTATAAAACATCGCAGTTAGAAATGATTTTTGACCGGAATTGAAATAGTTATGATCGCGATTTTTTTCGGTTTTATAAAACTTTTTAAAAAACGCGGATTGTAAAAAACATTAATCTCACAAGAAGAAAAAATATGATGGAATTAAAAAAAATAACTAGGATTATCTTTTTAAATCTCCTTTTGGTATGTAGCCTCCTTGGTGGTACAAAAGGTAAAATTGCCGGAATAGTAACCCAATCATCAGATGGTACGCCTTTAATTGGTGTTAATATAGTTTTGGGAGAAACAATGCAAGGCGCAGCGACTGATACAGACGGATATTTTAGCATTTTAAATATTCCTCCGGGTATTTATCAATTAAAAGTAACTATGATTGGTTATAAAAATGTGCTGATGACAGATATTCGCGTCTTATCTGATCATACAACAAAAATTGATATTCAAATGGAAGTAGCTTCTTTGCAAGGAGAAGAGGTTGTGGTAGTAGCGACACGTCCCCTGGTGCAGGCCGATTTAACTTCATCTAAAAAAACGGTCAGTGCCGATGAAATAGAAAATTTACCTGCCGAAAGTCCAAAAGCGATTTTAACAACCCAAGCCGGTGTCACAACCGGATCTGATGGAAAAATCCACATTCGCGGGGGCCGATCAACAGAAGTGGTTTACATGATGGATGGAATTTCTGTGTCCGATGATATCGGTCTTTCAATTTCCAATGATGTAATATCCGAGTTGACCTTGATTTCCGGCACTTTTAATGCGGAATATGGTAAAGCCATGAGCGGAATTGTATCAATTTCCACCAAAGAAGGAATGAAAAAATTTGAGGGCAAAATAACCACCCAGTTTGGAGATATGTATTCACAAAATACTGATATTTTTTCTAATGTAGATCAATTTAATCCGTTAACTTTTGAAAGATATGATATCAATTTTAGTGGCCCCATTCCATTATTACCATCAGGCTCATTTTTTATCACTGGTACATTTAATAATTCAGATGGCTGGTTATTTGGGAAAAGAGAGCATTCCAAATATGATAGGTACAATTTTATCGGGGATGAATGGCAAATTGATATGGGAGGCGACGGAGAAGATGTGGCTATGAATACCAGTAATAGCCAAAAAGTATTAGGAAATGTTGTTTTTCGCCCTTTAAAAAATACAAAAGTTAAATACCAGTTTTACGGAAGTAATGGAGAATGGCAAAACTATGTTCATACCTGGAAATATAATCCTGATGGACGTTATACAAATGAAAGTATCAATTATCTTCATGCTTTGCATATCACCCAGTCTGTTTCTAATAAGACTTTTATGACTTTCAAAGGATCTTATAAAAAACATTATGCCGAAACCTATCACAGTAAATTGGATATGCCATTTAACTGGAATGAGGATATTAATGGCAATGGTATTAATGATACTTTGGGTTTTGGTGGATTTGATGAAGACCTAAATAATAATGGCCAATTGGAAAATCTTTCGATTGATTGGGATTTTATCAAAGAATTTGGAGCATTTCTACCCAATGAAGACCAGGATGGTAATGCAATTTATGTTCCCCTACAGGGACGTTCTGATGTGCCTGCCTATCATTTTGTTTATGGTGGCCAGCGAACCGGTTATTATGTAAGTGATTATGATACCTGGACTGCCAAGTATGATTTTACATCTCAGTTGACAAAAATTCATTTGGTTAAAACAGGATTGGAGTTCAACGCCTATAAACGGCGCACAATTAATTCTGCTATTGAGATGAGTGATCGTACAATGTGGCAACCATATATTCAAAGTAGTCAAACTGCAGGCCATGATAATTATACAAAAAAACCCTGGGATTTTTCTGCTTATTTCCAGGATAAGATTGAAATTCAGGATATTATAATTCAGGCCGGTTTGAGATATGATTATTTTGATGCCAATGATTATGACTTTTCCGATGAAACCAGCCCGGCCGGCTCAGATACTGTCAAAGTTAAACCAAAATCTCAGGTAAGCCCCAGGTTAGGAGTCAGTTTTCCAATTACCGATCAGGGTTTTATCCATTTTTCTTATGGTCATTTTTTCCAAATGCCTTCATTTACTCACTTATATCGTAATCCCAATCTAAAAAAAGGATCCGGACTTACCAGGTTTGGTAATCCTGATTTGGAAGCTCAAAAAACTGTTATGTACGAGTTTGGTTTACAACAGCAGTTAAGTCCAATTAATTCAATTGATATTACGATTTTTTATAGAGATATTATTAACTGGCTAAGTTCAGAATATAATTTCATAGATCAATGGTTTAGATATACTCGCTATACAACCAAAGATTACGGTAACATTAGAGGTGCTACTTTTTCTTATACCCAGAGAAGCGGACGGGCTTTTACCATGAACCTTGATTATACTTACCAGTTGGCAGAGGGTAATTCATCATCACCTGATGCTCAATATTATGACAATCAAAGCATTCCTCCGGTTGAATCAGAAAAATATGTGATTCCATTGGATTGGGATATCAGGCATTCTATAAAAGCAAAATTGTCGATAACACCTACAAGGGATTTGGGAATAAGTTTATTAAATAGTTTTGAAACCGGAAGACCCTATACCCCCCAGGTTCAGGGACAAAAAGATGCTAAAGAAAATTCCGATCAAAAACCCTTTCACTTTACAACAGATTTGTATTTATATAAATATTTTAAACTTGGAAACAGCAGGATAAAATGTGTTGTAAAAATATATAATTTATTTGATAGAAAAAATGAAAACTATGTCCATAATGATACAGGACGAGCCGGATCGTCTCTGGTTCCAACCTATGCCGGTCAATCTGTATCAGATCATCAGGATAATCCGGCTGTTCATTCATTGGATGAATATTTATACAGACCTACATATTATTCAAACCCAAGACAAATATTAATTGGTTTAAGTTATAATTTTTCTTTCAAATAATATTAAATAAATAAGGAATTAAATAAATATGAAACGTGTATTGATACCTGCAATAACGATTATAATCAGCCTGAACATCATTTTTGCTCAGAATACATTTCAAAAGGGTTCTCCAAAACAATGGTCCAGGTCAAAAATTCAAAATTATTATAACCAAAAATTGTTGAAACGAACCACAAGCATTGAACGTCCTAAAAGACGTTCCGAAGTAATGGCCGGTAATTCTATTCGAACTTTGGTTTTTGACTTTGGCTCTGTAGGAGCACCAGGACAAGAACCATCTTTGGAATGGCCGATATATTCACATCACGGATATGGTTATGAGTTTGGTCCCCTGGTAGGAATTGAAGTTCCGGTTGATACTAATGGACATTTTTTCCCTTATAAAGAAGAGGGTGGACAAATGGTCATCGATCAGAACGATGAATTATATGACACGACCTTTTTTATAATATCCGATGGATTGATTGACGGTGGAGCACCAGGAGCTTCGGAAGAATTATCTCCCGAGAATGAACCCTGGGGTTGGGAACCTTTGGCAGGATATGCAGCCGAAGAAAGCAATAGCCTGGCACTTTATACAAAGCCTGAATCATGGCCGGAAAACTGGGAAAATTGGCCGGGAACCTACAAAGCCAACGCATCTACAGCAGACGAAGCAATTTATTACGTAATGGATGATAGATTTAATCAGGAATTTCCTTTCTACCCATTTAAAAATAATCAGGATGTTGGTGGAATGGGTTTAAGAGTACAGGTAAGAGCTTACCAATGGGCTAATGTACTGGCTTCAGATGCAATATTTTTTGTTTACGAAATAACGAATACAACGGAAAATGATTATGAAAAAGTTGTATTTGGTATGTTTGGTGATCCACATATCGGAGGCTCCAATGATTTCTCTGATGATTATGCTTATTTTGATACTGATGTAAATATGGTTTATGGATATGATGGCGATAATAGAGGAGAATGGGGCGGAGTTACCGGTTGGTTTGGTTATTCTTTTTTAGAAAGTCCGGGAAATCCCTATGATGGTATTGATAATGATGGCGATGGAATGATTGATGAATCAATGTTTAATGGGATAGATGATGATGGAGACTGGAACGAGGAAAAACACGATGTTGGTATGGATGGTATCGGACCGGATGATCCAACCTATCCGGGACCTGATGAAGGCGAAGGAGATGGAGTTCCTACATCTGGAGACAGATTCGATCCTACTAAACCAGGTGAACCAAATTTTGATGTTTCTGATTTAGATGAAGCAGACCAGATAGGTTTAACCAGTTTTAATGCTTATCAATATGGATCAGATGCTATTAAAAATGACAAATCAATTTGGAATAGATTAAAACCATATACCCAGGTTGGAAGGGAAAACGCCTTTACTGATATTGCTCAAAATGCTGATAATATATTTTTATACGGATCAGGCTATTTCCCACTGAAAGCAGGAGATACAAAACGGTTTTCTGTAGCTCTTTTGATGGGTGAAAATGAATATGATCTGTTTAATACTGCTAATGTTGTTCAAAATATTTATGATAGTGGATACCGATTTGCAAAACCACCGGAAAAGCCAACTCTGGAAGCTATAGCTGGTGATGGAAAAGTTACACTTTATTGGGATGATATTGCGGAATATTCCTGGGATCCGGTTTATGGATATGATTTCCAGGGTTATGCGATTTACCGCTCAACTGACCCAGGTTTTAATGAAGTTCATACAATTACAGACAATAGCGGGATTGCAACTTTTTGGCAACCAATAGTAAGATTTGACCTGAAAGACGGAATCAAGGGCGAGTCTTTTGTCGGTATTAATGGAATCCATTATAATCTTGGGCGTGATACCGGACTTAAACATGAATATACTGATACAACAGTTACAAATGGTGTAAAATATTATTATGCGATTTGTTCTTACGATATCGGTGATACAACCGGAACAATGGAAATCCCGCCATCTGAATGTACAAAAACGATTAATAAAGATGCCTTTACAGGACAGATTTCTTTTGATAAGAATACTCTTGCTATTGTGCCTCAGGCTTACTCTCCAGGTCTGACCGGAGCGGGTTTTTCTGAAGATGGTTTGCAGCATTTTGGACCGGGAACAGGTGAATTATCAGTAAAAATTCTCAATAATTCATTAATTAGAAATGATATTGATTATGTGATATCTTTTAAAATAATAACTGATGGTCCGGCAGATACGGTTTTTAGTGTAACAGATCAGACAATTCATGAATATGAATTAACTCCGGAAAATAATGGCTGGATACAATTACCAAAGGTACATATAACAGATGTTGAAGTCCTACGTAACAATCAAGCCTGTGATACAAGTTTATATATAATAAATACTATCTTGGGTCGGGTAAAATTCAGCAGTGAGATCATCGGTGAAAACATTCTAATTAAATATAAATATCAACCAGTATTTGAAAATACTTATTTTGATGGTGAGGACGGAAATACCAGTTTTGATGGAATGCGAATAATATTGAAAGATGATAAAGTAGAAATTATGGAGGATTATACAGGATGGACAAAGAGCGAATCAAATATGGGACATCTTGTGGAACAGTGGTATGAAGAGGCTGATAAATATCCTAATACTTATAAAATAATTTGGGATGAGGAGTTTTTAAACGAACCAACCGAGTATGGACAATATGCACCTTTTAGAGTATATGACATTACTTTTGCTTATAAAGATTCTACCTTTTTGGCACCATTCCTGATTATCGGCGCTGTGAGCAATACTTTTAACTTTAAAAAATCCAGTATTGGAATTTTAAAAGATAGTGAACAATCAATAGAAAATACTACCTGGAAAATTACTTTTAAATATCCACCATCAGATGTTGATACACTTCTCCCACAATCGGGAGATGAATTTTTAGTAAGAATCGGAAGACCTTTCTCGGAATATGACATCTATACTTTTTCTACCAAAGCCGCTACATATAAGCCGGAAAATATTGATGATCCTCTTGATATGATTGGTGTAGTACCAAACCCGTATTGTGCACAGGCTATTTGGGAACCAAAAGTTGAACATGCAGGTTACGGACGAGGTGAGCGCAGGATTCAATTTATAAACCTCCCGCCGGAATGTACTATTAGAATTTATACTGTTGCGGGTGAACTTGTCCGCAAATTGGAACATAATAGTACAATGTGGAATGGAGCGGAATATTACAATCTATTAAATAATGATAATCAGGAAATCGGCTTTGGTATGTATCTATGGCACGTGGATGCCAAAAGCTCAGGATTAGGAACAAAAACTGGAAAATTTGCGGTGATAAAATGAAAAATATTTCAAAAATTCTAATAATATTGACCTTAAGTATCGGTTTTGCTTTTACTATGACAAAAACCGGGACATCTGTAGCCCATTTTTTGAAAATTGGTAGTGTAGCTGATATTATGGGGATGGGAGAAAGTGGTGTTGCAAATCCACGAAGTATGTCAGCAATGCAATATAACCCGGCCGGTTTATCAAGATTTCATACTCAGGCAGTTACCTTTACTCAAACCAATTGGCTTGTGAATACCGATTTTTTTTATTTTGGCGGTACTATGGATTTTGGCAGGAACGGTGTTGTAGGGATTAATTATACAGTTTTGGATTATGGTGATATGGCTGTCAGGTCGGTTGAAAAACCACTTGGAACGGGTGAGTATTTTGATGCCCAGGATATTGCGATTGGTTTAGCCTATTCAAACAACTTAACCGACAGATTTTCTATCGGTGGGCAGGTAAAATATATCGGGCAAAAGATATGGCATATGACGGCTCAAACAGCTGCTATTGATATTGGAGCCTTGTTTATCACCCAATTTAAAGATATTCGATTAGGCATGTCTATCTCGAATTTTGGTGGAAAAATGAAACTTAGTGGCAGAGATGTTCGGTTTTATAACGATCCGGATGAAGGATCCTATGGAAATAATGATCAAATTCCAGCCGGATATCAGCTTGACAGATGGCCTCTGCCTCTTAGTTTTCGGGTGGGATTATCAGGTGAAGCGCTTGAAAACAGGTTTATGCGCCTGACCTGGTCAGCAGATGCTATTCATCCAAGCGATAATACAGAATATGTAAATCTTGGAACAGAAGCTGAAATTAGCAAAATATTTTATCTGAGAACAGGACTAAGAGCCTTATTCCAAAAAAATAGGGAAGGTGGTCTGACTATGGGTGCCGGTTTAAAGTATACCTTTAGTCAATCTCTGAAATTGCAGATTGATTACGCTTTTGTTGATTACGGAAGACTGGAGGCTGTAAATATTTTCACGCTGTCAATAAAATATTGATTGAGAATAAGAGCCAGAAAAATTTGAATTAATAACAATTTCTTCATATTCTAAGTTATGAAAAAATACATTTTATATATTATTTTCTAATTGATTCTTTACATTTGCTGAGATTGGGCAATTTTTTGTTTTTTGCTTGATAATACAGAAAATTACTGTTGAAAAAAGAGTGTCTTTAGTAGAAAAAGAACCTCTAATTTATAAATTTACAATGAATGCTATGTTTAATGATTAAAACATAAAATGTGGTGGAGGTTCGAGACACACTTTTCTACACACTACCTTCTGTTTTATTACTGTTTTAACATGCTATAATTAAACAAATTGGAGATGTTTTTAATAGAATTTTTTCTATTTATTTGGGATTTTTAGGTTGAACGTTAAAATAGTATTTTTAAGGAAATGAAGAATAATTTAAAAACCTATAATACATTCAATATAAATGCAAAATGCAAATATTTTTTTAAATGTTCATCGATTGAAGAAATCAGAAAATGTTTAAAAAGTGAAGATTTCCTAAACAACTCCAAACTGATTATTGGCGAAGGCAGTAATATTTTATTTAAAAATAATTTTGAAGGATTTATTTTAAAACCGGAATTGAAAGGTATTAAAATATTATCTGAAACATCTGAAAATATAACGCTAAAAGTATATAATGGCGAAATATGGGATGACTTTGCACAGTTCTGTGTAAATCATAATTATTATGGTATTGAAAATCTTTCACTTATCCCCGGTAATGTTGGATCTGCTACTTTTCAAAATATTGGTGCCTACGGCAGTGAAATCAAAGATGTCATTGTTGAAGTTGAAACAATTAATATTCAAACCAGAAAATTGGAATATTTCAAAAGAAATAAATGCAAATTTGATTACCGCAGTTCAATTTTCAAAAAGAAACAGAAATATATAATTATTTCGACAACTTTTATCTTATCAAAATCCTTTCAACCTAATCTTGAATATTCTGGACTGAGAGATGAATTGAAGGATAAAATTAATATTTCTGCTGAAAATGTACGAAATGCTGTAATAAAAATTCGAAGAGCAAAATTACCTAATCCAAAGGAGATTGGAAATGCCGGAAGTTTTTTTAAAAATCCGATTGTAAATAACCAAAAGTTTCTTGAACTGAAATGTAAATTTGATGATCTGAAATATTACCAATTACCTAATAATGAATATAAAATTCCCGCTGGTTGGATGATTGAAAAATGCGGTTGGAAGGGAAAACAAATTGGTAACGTTGGAACCTATCATAAACAAGCTTTGATTATTGTGAATTATGGAAAAGCAACTGGCAATGAGATATTTCAATTCTCACAGAAAATCAAAAAAAGTGTGTTTGATGAATTTGGAATTACTTTGGAAGAAGAAGTAAAAATTATCTGATTTTAAGATACGTTCATTAAAGTTTCATTAATTAAAATCTGTACTTATCTGTATTAATCTATGGCTAAAAATCCTTGTCTTTAATATTTCAATTTTCTATTGATTTGGTTAAGTTTACCTGCTATTTGTAATAGTCGGACTAGCAATTGGCTGCACCACCGTCATTGAGCGAAGCAAACAAACCCGGTAGTGTCAAAAGTTTCATAAAAAAAGAAAAAAATTGGATAGGATTAACATTATAAACAGGATAATAAAATACATTTATCCAGTAAATCCTGTCTGATAATACTGGAGAGAGAGAATAAATGTCAAAATTATATATAAAAGGTGGCAATCCATTAATTGGCGAAATTAAAGTGGCTGGAAACAAAAATGCTGCTTTACCAATTTTGGGAGCGACATTATTAACAGATAAAGAAATAGTATTAAATAATCTGCCTGACATTATTGATGTTAGAAGAATGATCAAACTTCTTGAAATAGTAGGAAAACAAATCACCTATCTGAACAAGAATTCTGTCAGAATAACAGGCAGTATTTCTACTAACAAATTACCAGAAGAATATGCAGGAAAACTTCGAGCATCAATTTTATTGCTTGCGGGATTATTACTCAAAACCGATGAAGCATTTCTCTTTCCTCCGGGAGGATGTGTAATTGGTCGAAGAAAAGTGGATTCCCATTTTGAAATGGTAGAGAATTTCGGTGGTGAAGTTTCCACAAGCCGGGAAGGATTTCACATCACATTATCCAAAAAGAAATCCGCAAAAATATTTCTCAAGGAGGTTTCTGTTACTGCTACTGAAAATGCTATGATATTGGCATCAGGTATCAAAGGCAAATCCATAATTCAAAACGCAGCCTGTGAGCCACATGTTGTTGATCTTGCAGAATTCTTAATGAAAATAGGGGTAAAAATTGAAGGTGCAGGAACAAACCAGATCATTATTAAGGGATGTGAAAAACTACATGGAACAAACCATTCAATTGTACCGGATCATATTGAAGCAGGAACTTTTGCAATTGCTGCAGCAGCCACAAAGGGAAATTTAATTATACATGATGCTATTGAAGATCATTTCCAATCAATGGGTAGAATGTTGAAATCAATGAATGTAAATTTTCAATTTCTTGATAAAAAAACTTTGCATGTTTCTCCATCAGAATTGAAAATTATTGAGAAAAAATTACAGGTGGGACTATGGCCAAACTTTCCAACTGATTTGATGAGCCCGGCAATTGTTCTGGCAACTCAGTCCAAAGGCTCTATACTTTGCCATGATTGGATGTTTGAATCCCGGATGTTTTTTGTGGATAAGTTGAATGTTATGGGAGCAGATATAATACAGGCTGATCCACACCGGGTAATCGTTAATGGACCAACACAATTACACGGACAACACCTAAGCAGTCCCGATATTCGGGCAGGAATTGCCCTGGTAATTGCAGCCTTATCTGCTCATGGAAATTCAATTATCGACAATATAGAAATAGTTGATCGAGGCTATGAAGATATTGAAAACAGATTGAATAGTTTGGGTGCAGGTATAAAACGAGAGAACTAATTTTTATTGAACCTAAAAATCCCAAGTGCCAAAATTAATTCAAAATTGAACTCAATCAAATATGCAAGTTAGATTTTTCTGAAAGCAAATAACATTTTTTATATTATTTTCTAATTGATTCTTTACATTTGCTGAGATTGGGCAATTTTTTGTTTTTTGCTTGATAATGCAAAAAATGTAAATTAACTTTTTTAATGAATAAAGATCAAATAATTCAAACTATAAATTTAAGTAAAAAATATAAAAATCGCTGGGCAGTTACTGATATAAATTTAGATATCAGGCAGGGGCAGGTTTTTGGTTTTCTCGGTCCTAATGGTGCCGGAAAAAGTACAACTATCCGCATGCTTTTATCACTAATCAGACCAACAAGAGGTGCATTCAGATTGTTTGGTTGTGCTAATTCCCGGAATATTTACCGAAGGATTGGAGCCTTAATTGAAAAGCCTGATTTTTATCTCTATCTTTCAGGTTATCGAAATTTAAAAATTTTGGCAGATCTGACTGGTGGTATTTCTAATGATGCAATTAATGAAGCCCTGGAAATTGTAAAACTCAAGGGCCGTGAGCATGAAAAAGTGAAAAATTATTCTCACGGTATGAAACAGAGATTAGGAATAGCTCAGGCGCTAATGAGCAATCCAGAATTACTTATTCTTGATGAACCAACAACCGGTCTGGATCCGGAGGGAATCAAAGAGGTGCGGGATTTAATTACAGATATGGCCAATGACCTGGGTATCACTATTTTCCTTTCTTCTCACAGATTATATGAAATTGAACAGGTTTGCACTCACATGGCAATTATTGATCATGGCAAAATGGTTATCCAAGGGGATGTCCAGGGACTGTTGCGTGATACGAATTTTTTTGTAACTGAAGTTGAAGTGGATAATCCTGACAAAGCCTATAAACTTCTGGCAGAAGAAGAGTGGATAAAAAAAACAACCCTGTCAGAAAGAATATTGAAAGTACAGGTTGCAGGAAATTTTCGCCCCAGACTGGTAGACTTTTTGGTGTCTCATGATTTAAAAGTTTCTTCAATTGTCCCACGTACCCATTTGGAAGATTTTTACTTATCACTAATAGAACAACGAGGACAAATATAAATAAATGATATCATTATTAACTGCTACACGTTTAGAATTAATAAAAACATACAGTCGCTATAGGACTTATATTGGATTTGTTACCATTTCGATTCTGGTTCCACTTATCATGTGGCTTGTACGAAAATATGGTTTTGATGAAATGCAGGGTAACACGCTGAATTCCCTGGAAAACTCTTTTGTTTTTGTGGGATCTCTTGTGAACGGACTACTGATTTCCTATTATCTTATGACAGTATTGTGGGTACATTTCCCCTTTTTTATTGTTCTGGTAGGAGGTGATATTGTAGCTTCAGAAAGTTCAGCCGGCACTTTTCGTTTGTGGTTATCCAGACCTGTTTCGCGTTTTACTGTTTTAACTTCGAAATTCCTTGCAACTTTTATCTACACCAGTTCAATTGTTTTTTTCCTTGGTCTTTGTAGTGTTGGCTGTGGAATACTAATTATCGGTGGTGGTGATCTGTTAGTATTTGATAAAGGGATATTAATTTTATCACAAGAAGAGGCCCTGTTAAGATTTCTTTTGGCTTATTCTCTTGCAGTTTGCGTACAAATGGTAGTGGCGTCTTTATCATTTCTGTTTTCTACAATGTCAAATAATTCAGTTGGCCCAATTATAGGCACTTATGCAATTATTGTAGTTTCATTAATTTTGTCAGTACTCAGAATTGATGCTCTTGACGGAATCAGACCCTACCTGTTTACATCATATTTTGATGTGTTTTTCGCACCTTTTGCAGATCCAATTCCATGGGAAGAAATCAAATTTAATCTTTCCAGATTAGGAATTTTTATTGCGGTTTTTTATAGCCTGAGTTTAATTAGTTTTTTAAGAAAGGATATATGTACTTAAGGAAAAGTTTTCGGTGGAATTTGCAATGCAGGTTACTAATATTATTATTGTTATTGACAATACAAATATTGGCTGAAAATATAGACCCTGAAATTGTAATTGCCAAAGTTCAGGCTAATTATGATTTAATTGAAGATTATTCGGTAACAGCCAGGGTTAAGGTGGATATTCCAAATCTACGTATGCCTCGAAAAAAAATTAAATTTTATTATAAAAAACCTGATAAATTGATAACTAAAACCAATGGATTTGCAATAGTGCCAAAAAGTGGCATGTTTCCGGTACCGACAACATTTTTGAGTGACAGCACCGAAGTAAAATGGACAAGAGAAGACACTCTTAATAATTCAAAATGCTATATACTGGAATGTGGCTACTCTTTTGACAAAGATACTTTGTCAAACTTTTTTTTATGGATAAACACCAGTCGTTGGACGATTGATAAAATTACCACTAATGAATCAGGAATTAAAGGATCGTCTATGATTTTTTCCTATGTTAATCTTGATGGTTTCTGGATTCCCGAGGCTACTGATTTATATATAAACTTCAAAAAGGGACTTCCTGACGCATCCAGACCGAGTATTAAATATCCTTTTGGCTTTATGAGCTTTGGAAAACAATTTGAGGAGGACAAACTTCATGGAGAAGTAAAAATTATGTTTTCCGACTATAAAATTAACTCAGGATTAAAAGATTCCTTTTTTAATAATCAGAAATAAGTATTTACATTTCCTAAATAATTACTTAATATCTATGTGTCTTTTGAAAGTTACTTTTTAAGTTTTCCTAACTACTGGGATAACAAAAAATCATACAAAACAGGATAAATAATGACATTATTAGAAATGACAATTTTGGGATTAATTGCTGAAAATCCCGGGCATGCCTACCAGGTTGAAAAAATTATTGAAGACCGTGGCATTAGAAGAAGGATGGATATCGGATTTTCCACAATTTATGCTACATTGAAGAAAATGGAAAAGAAAAGATTTGTTGAAAGCAAGTTTGTTTCTCAGGAAAAATTGCCAGGGCGCAGAATTTATTCAATTACCGGAAAAGGTCAAAGTATCATAAAAGAAGAACTATTTAAATCTATTTCACAACCCAAAAATGAAGCCACTTTTTTTGAAGTCGCCTTAGCCTTTTCATCATCATTAACCGAAGCAGAAATAAAAGAAGCTTTGTCTATATATGACGGAGAACTCAGCCGGTTGATTCAGGAAAAAGTAAAAGAACTCACTAATATGGATACAGTTGACACTCTTAAGCAAGCCTTAAAAAGAAGACCATTGGTACTGTGGCAGGAAGAGCGAAAATGGGTTCGGGAATTAATACAATATTTATAAAATAAAAAAGGAGAAACTGATATGGATTATTGGATTAATTATCTGACATCAAATCCCACATTCCTGTTAATTATTGTTATTATCGTCGTGTTAGCTGTTGTTACGGTGCTTAAAAAATTATTAAAACTTGCTCTAATTGCCGCAGTCATTCTGGCAGTTCTGATTGGTGTCACTTATAAAAATTCACAAAGTCCGGAGTTTATCAGAAAGTTGAAAGCCAAGACAGAGGAAATAACTGATAAAGCCATAAAAAAAGGTACCAAAGAAATTAAGAAATTCAAAGAAGAAGCCCTGGAAAAGGCTGAAAAAGCAGCAGAAAAAACCATAGAAAAAGCTAAAAAGAAAATTACGGAGTAATTTATTCTATTCAGGTTCTCTTTGGCCTGATTAGTATAAAATTTTATAAAGCAGGATAAATATATTTCATGCTTTGGCAATTTCAATATATTCAAATATTATATAAAAATTAACCTGGAGGTAGTAAATGGCTAAATATCCACTGGAACCTTTTAGAATTAAAGTAATCGAAACAATTGGACATACCGACCGTAATGAGAGAAAACAAGTGCTAAAAGATGCAGGCTATAATATTTTTAATGTTCCCTCAGAAAAAGTTTATGTTGATCTTTTGACCGACAGTGGCACCGGGGCAATGAGTGCCTGGCAGTGGGCCGGCTTGCAGCAGGGAGACGAATCCTATGCAAATTGCAAAAACTGGATTCACCTGGAATCAGTAGTTAAAGATATTACAGGATTAAAATATATCATTCCTACTCATCAGGGACGAGTTGCAGAAAATCTGCTTTTCTCGACTATCGTAGAGGAAGGGTCTTTGGTACTGAACAATAATCATTTTGATACAACCCGCGCCAATGTTTTGGCTAATAAAGGTGTACCCTTGGATTTGGTTGTTGATGAAGGAAAATCACCTTCTCTTGATCACCCTTTTAAAGGCAATATGAATATTGAAAAACTCGAAGAGGCAATCAAAGAATATGGCAGGGAAAATATTCCGATTATTATGCTTACAATAACCAATAATTCTGGTGGTGGACAGCCTGTATCAATGGAAAATATTCAAAACATTCGAAAAATTGCAGATAAATATGATATTCCCTTTTTCTTTGATGCCTGTCGATTCGCCGAAAATGCTTATTTTATAAAAATACGGGAAGAAAAATATAAAAATTCAAGTATCAAAGAAATTGTGAATGAAATGTTTTCCTATGTTGATGGATGTACTATGAGCGCTAAAAAAGACGGACTTGTCAATATTGGAGGATTTTTAGCTTTAAATGACAGAAAATTGGCTGATAAAATTAAAGAAAAGTTGATCTTGATTGAAGGATTTCTGACTTATGGTGGGTTGGCCGGACGCGATCTCGAAGCAATGGCCCGTGGTCTGCAGGAAGCTTTGAATGAGGATTATCTGGAATATAGAATCGGGCAAACAAAATACCTGGGCGACCTCCTCGATGAGGCCGGAATTCCAGTACTAAAACCAATTGGCGGGCACGGAGTTTTTATTGATGCTAAAACATTTATGGAACATATTCCACAAAAATTTTTCCCGGGGCAGGCTCTGGTAACTGCTATGTATTTTGAGGCCGGGATTCGCTCAGTAGAAATTGGCAGCTTTATGTTTGCTACAAAAGACCCCAAAACCGGTAAAATTGTTTATCCACCAATGGATCTTGTCAGATTAGCTTTACCACGTAGAATGTATACAAAGGCTCATTTAGAATATGTTTCAGATTCAATAATAGAAATTCATAAAAACAGACAACAATATTGTGGTTTGAGAATTCTAGATAGTGAAGAATCAAGTTTACGTCATTTTTTCGCGAGATTGGAATTGGTGAAATAACATTGATTATATCTGGAAAAAATATTATCAAAAATTGATGGTTTCGTAAAAAAATCGAAGATGTCTTTTTGAGACAGCGTAGCAACGAAGAATCTCATCGACAATGGACTGGGATTCTTCGCTCGAAACTCTCTCAGAATGACCTGATTTTCACTTTTTGCAGACCCATCAAAATTTAAAAAAATTATAAAATATAATTATTTACAATAAAACAGAATAAAAAGGTGATTACAATTTGTTGGAAAATAATTGCTAGAATTCTCCGAGAATTTTTTGGTTTTTTATTGTCTTCATATCGGCTATTAATAATATCAATTGTCCTCCTTTGTTGACTAATACACACAATTTGTTGCGTTTTTTGCAACAATCTTAGTATTTAACATCCTGCATCAACAATATTTGTGACAAATGTCACAAATATTGTCTTGATATGGGTTGTCTCCCTGTGATTTATTGCCAGTAATTAACTAAATATAATATCTTTAATTGAAAAACAAATATTTCTATTGTTCTAATGGAATATTATTGGCATTCCTATTGCATTTGTATTAAACGATTTTTGAGGAAAAGTAAGAAAAAACTTCAATAAACACCCCTTACTTCATAGACACTAGCCCAATTACAGCTTCAAATTATTGCCAAATAGTTTGGGGCTGTTTTTTTTTGTAATTATTTAACATGTCATTTCCGGGATTAAAAATCATTCAATTGCTTATCTGCCAAAAAATCTTTATTTTTTAAAATCATTTTTCTTAATTGACAACTTTTTAATAAAAAGGCAAGTCTTAGATAACTACACATAAGAATAATATATGGAGGAATAATGGAAAGACGAGAATTTTTAAAATCAGGCAGTTTGATGACTGCCGGTGTTGCAACAGCACCATTATGGCTACAACAATGTCAGCTATTAGGTATTAAAGAAAAAGGAGAGGAAGGGTTATTGAAGATTTTTAATATTTCTAAAACAGAAATGAAGAAATTAATTAGTATAGCTCTGTCAAATGGCGGGGATCACGCTGACCTGTTCTTTGAGCATAGGATTAATTCATCATTAAGAATGGAAGAAGATATTGTCAAAGATGCTACCAGAAGTATTTCTCTCGGAATGGGTGTTAGAGTAATAAAAGGTGAACAAATTGGTTATGCCCATACTGATGATCTTAGATTTGAAAAATTAATAGAAGCTGCCAAAACAGCCTCATTTATTGCCAAAACTCCTCAAAAAATTAAAATTGCAGGACTCAATACAGTTCCAAAGAAAAATCTATATAAAATTGATAATTTGGCTGTTGATACAGATTTGCCTACAAAGTTGAAACTGATAGAAAGAGCGAATGTAACAGCCAAAAATTATAGCCCAAAAGTTGTAAAATCTTATGTTTCAATTGCAGATGAAATGAAACATATAATGTATTTTGACTCAAAAGGAAAGTTTTTTACCGATATCCAACCTATGATCGTATTTAGAACTTATGTTGTGACTAAGGATGGAGAAAAACGTCAGGGTGCAGGATCCGGCAGAGCTGGACGTATGGGGCTTGACTTTTTTAATATTCCAACAAATACTCCGGAATTTATAGCTAAAGAGGGTGCCGAAATCGCAGTGAAAAACCTTGATGCAATTGCAGCACCTCCCGGTCCACAGGAATTGGTGCTTGGTCCAGGTGAAAGTGGCGTACTACTTCATGAAGCGGTTGGTCACGGACTTGAGGCTGATTTTAACCGAAAAGATTTGTCAAACTATTCTGGACAGATTGGAGAAAAAGTCGCATCAGAACATTGTACTATCATAGACGGTGGGATTTATCCGGACCTTCGCGGAAGTATTAATATTGATGATGAAGCAAATCTGCCTAAAGAAACCGTACTTATTGAAAATGGAATTCTAAAAGGTTATATGCATGATGAGATCTCAGCTAAAGCCATGAAAACTTCAGTTACAGGTAATGGACGCCGACAATCTTATAGCCACCCACCGATTCCAAGAATGACAAACACATTCATGAGAGGTGGCAAGCATACACCGGAAGAAGTGATTAGTTCTGTTAAATATGGTGTCTATGCAAAACGTTTTGGCGGTGGCCAGGTTGATATTACTAAAGGTGATTTTACATTTGGTGTTTATGAAGCATATTTGATTGAAAACGGAAAATTAACTGCACCATTAAAAGATGTTACACTTATTGGGAATGGCCCAGATGTGATGCGTAAAGTAACAATGGTTGCAAATGATCCGACAATTTCACCCGGAACCTGGACATGTGGTAAAAGCGGACAACGAGTGCCGGTTAGTGTAGGAATTCCTACTACAAAAGTTAGTGAAATCACTGTTGGCGGAACAAATTCATAAAGGAGAGACCATGGAATTAAAACAATTATCAGAATATATTATAAAAAATGCGAAACAAAAAGGTGCAGATGAAGTAGATATTGTCATCTCAAGTTCAACCCGTTCGAGTATTGATGTCAGACTTGGAGAAATAGAAAAATTAGAGCAAGCCAGTCCTAAAGGTCTTGGGATCAGAGTATTCAAAAATAACAAAAAGGCGATCACTTCAACTAGTGATTTTAGGAAAGAAACCCTGGATGACCTTATTGCCAGAACTGTAGAAATGGCAACTGTAACAGGAGCGGATGAATTCGCAGGATTACCAGCTAAAGAATTGCAGGGAAAAGCCAACGCAAAATTAAATCTTTTCGATCCGGAAGTTGCTAAAGTTCCAACCGACAAAAAGATTGAACTGGTGAAGAAAATGGAAAAAATCGGTATGGATTATGACAAACGCATTACAAATTCCGATGGCGCTTCCTGGAGTGATTCAGTTTCCACTTTTATTGTTGCCAATTCTAATGGATTTTATGGAGAACAGGAATATACCAGTTGTAATCTTAGCCTGTCATTAATGGCTGAGGAAAAAGGTGTACGCCAGACTGACTATTGGTATAGTGGAAAAAGATTTTTTAATCAATTAGATGATATTGAAAATATTGCAACTATTGCTGCAAAACGAACCATCAGAAAACTTGGTGCAATCAAACCGGAAACTCAAAACATACCTGTAGTTTTTGATCCCCAGGTAGCCAGAGATCTGCTGGGAAAAATCGCCGGTGTTATCCTTGGCACTGCGATTTATCGTAAACAATCATTTTTACTTGATAAATTGAATGAAAAAGTTGCTGTTGCAGAAATGAACCTGGTTGATGACAGTCTGATGGCAGATGGACTTGGATCAAGATTGTTTGATGACGAGGGACTTCCAAGCCAGGTAAATCATGTGATTGTCAATGGTGTCCTAAAAACTTATCTTCTTGACACTTATACCGGAAAAAAACTGAATATGAAATCAACTGCCAACGCTTCAAGAGGATTAAGTTCCAATCCATCTCCGGATACTACTAATTTCTATATGGAAAATGGAAAATATTCTCCCGAAGAAATCATCAGTTCTGTTAAAAATGGTTTGTATTTAACCAATGTACATTGGACAGGTGTAAATAATATAACAGGTGATTATTCACGTGGCGCTGAAGGTGTCTGGATTAAAGATGGAAAATTAGCCCATCCGGTACAGGAATTTACAGTTGCTTCAAACATTCTCGACATGATGAAAAATATCACCATGATAGGTAATGATCTTGATTTTCGCGGTACTACAAATTCACCGACTTTCAAAATCAAAGAAATGACAATTAGTGGCAGTTAGTAAAATATTATTTTTTTAAAATTCACAACCCCATTTTCAGTAATGAAAATGGGGTTGTCTTGATTTATAATAAATATTTTTATAATTGGATATAATAATCTGAATAGATGTCTGAAGAATTTAGAATTTTTATTCTGTGTTATTTCCAAAGTATATGTTTTTAGCCAGGAGAACATGAGTAAACAATCCTCTACTTTTCTTAAAGCAAAATCCTTATATTATGGTAATATATTATTTGAGACAAAAAGATGACAAAAATATTAATATTGATGACTGGTGGAGCTATTGGAACTTTTTTAAGATATTCGGCTTCAGGATTAGTCCACAAACATATAAAGACAATATTTCCCTTCGGAACGATGGCTGTAAACCTAACCGGTGCCCTGGTAATAGGATTTTTATGGGGATTACTTGATATTGAAGAAATGCATACAAATGTTAAAAACTTCCTGTTTATTGGAATTCTTGGCGGTTTCACGACTTTTTCCTCTTTTGCCCTGGAATCAATGAATCTTTTTAGAGATGGAGAAGTAAAGTTTGCTATTATAAATATTTTAGTTAGTAATTTAGCAGGAATTGTTTTGGTATTTTTAGGTTTTTTCCTGGCTAAATATTTAATCAATCTTGTGAGGTGAAAAGTTATGATTACTTCTGGACAGGGAATTCGGCTGAAAATATATCTTGATGAAAATAATACGGTAAAAGGCAAATCCCTCTATGAGTTAATTGTCTTGAAAGCCAGGGAATTGAATCTTAATGGAGCAACTGTGAGCAGAGGAATTATGGGATTTGGAGCTCATACTGATATTCATTCAGCAAAAATTCTAAGGCTGTCAGAAGACCTGCCGGTAATTATTGAACTGGTCGATAAAGAAGAAAATATTAGAAAAATTATGCCTTATCTTGAAGAAATGATCGATGAAGGCCTGGTTACAACAGAACAAGTTAAGATGCGGATTTTTCGTAAAGATTAAACAATAGGTGAAGAATAGTGAGTAATGTTAAAAACAATTCAGAACAGACAATAATTGCGGTTGATGCGATGGGTGGCGATAATGCGCCAAGGGAAATAGTTCTTGGAGCTGCAAAAGTAACTCTGGAAACCTCTGTAAAAGTAAAACTTGTAGGCGATGAAAATATTATCCGGGAGATTTTGGATAATACCGAATATAATTCAGATCAACTTGAAATAGTCCATACAACACAGGTTATATCAAATGATGACCACCCAAAAGAAGTAATCAGGAGAAAAACCGATGCTTCTATGGTAGTAGCCGCAAAGTTATGTGGTCAGGGAGAAGCTCATGGTTTGGTTTCTGCCGGAAATACTGGAGCATTTGTGCTATCATCAGTAAAACATATCCCAAGAATAAAAGGAATTAGTAAGACGGCGATCGCATCAGTATATCCCACCCAAAATATGCAAAAGAGAGAAGATATTTTCAGTTTGTTGTTAGATATCGGAGCTAATATTCATTGCTCGACAAAAGATCTCGTTCATTTTGCAATAATGGGTAAACTTTATGCCTCAGATATTAAAGGTATTGCCAACCCGACAGTAGGTTTGCTAAATCTTGGTAAGGAGCCTCATAAAGGTGGTGAAATCCTTTCCCAGGTTTACAAAATTCTAACTGAAATGGAAAATATAAATTTTATTGGAAATATCGAGGGTAACGATATAATGAAAGGAAAGGCTGACGTTGTCATTACCGAAGGATTTGTGGGTAATGTAGTTCTTAAAACAATTGAAGGAATTGCGGAAACACTTACTCATCTTGGAAAATATGCCTTCAAACATCGCCTGATCTGGAAATTGGGATTAATGGCACTTTCCGGCGGAATTAAACAGATGAAAAAAGTAACTGATTATTCTGAATATGGAGGAGCACCATTACTTGGTTTTCAGGAAATTGTTATTAAAGCTCATGGCAGATCAAAAGCCAAAGCAATAACAAATGCTATCAAAGTGGCCGCAAAAACACATCGGGACAAAGTTTGTACAAAAATCGCTAATGAAATCAACCAAATAGAAACAAAATTTGATATACATTAAATTGTTCTAAATTTGAAACTTTATGCTCTTATATTTGTATTTATATTATATTTTTCAGGTTTTTTTTGAAGAGTTATAAGACAAAGTAATGATGTGTTAAAAGAATTTAATCCTATATTACCTGGAAATAGAAATTGGGAATAAACATGAGTTTTTTATATAAGATGGATAAAAATAAAGAAGTCGATTTTAACACACTAATAATTTGGAAAAAAAATCATAAAATATTTTTTACATTTTTCATCTTTTTAATTTTAATTTCCTGCAGTAGTAGAAAAGATATTTCATCTGAGAAATATTTCTTAGTACAAAAAGACAGCCTATCAACAATTATAGAATCTGCGAAAATAGAATCAATAAATGCTACTGAAATAACAGCACCGTCTAATTGGGATCTGACCTACCAGATAACCTTTATTCCTGATGAAGGAACAAGAGTTCATAAGGGTGACACTGTAGTTGTTTTTGATACCAGGCAGGTAGAATCAAAACTTAATGGATTTTTGAAACAACTGGATATTCTCAAACAGCAGATAATACAAACAAGATTACGGAATCAGGAATCTATCAGAGAGCATGAGAGCCAGATTAAAAAACTGGAAATTCAAAAAAAAATTGCTGATAGTCGTCTTAAGCAATCTTATTTTAATTCTGATAATGATCAAAAAGATGCCAGATTGGAAGTAAAAAAAACTGATTTAAACCTAAAGTCAGCGAAAGAATCTCTTAAAGCTCAAAAAATATTAAATAAAAACAGTGAAAATGATATTTTACTCAATATTAAGCAAACTGAACTTAATGTTTCTCAAGCCAAAAATATGCTTTCTGATATGTTTCTCATAGCGCCTAAAGATGGAATGGTTGTTTATCAAAAGCAACACAGGCGAGGAGAAAAAATTAAAATTGGTGATTCTATCCGTCCGAGGCGGGGAGTATTAAAAATTCCGGATCCTGATAACATGATGGCTGTAATTGACCTGAACGAAGTTGATTATCAAAATGTAACTCAGGGAATGAATGCAAAATTGAGCATCGAAGCTTTTCCGGATACTGTTTTTACCGGAAATGTAATATATAAATCCAATGTTGTGAATTTTGATTTTGAAGAATCCTTTACTAAGACCTATACAATTCATGTCAGAATAAATTCCAAAGAAAATTTCAGATTGAAACCAGGATTGTCAGCAAAGGTTGAAATTATAACCAATAAATATGCTCGGGCTTTCCGAATTCCATCCTGGTGTTTATTTCAAAATGATGGTCAATTTCATATCAAAACTACAGAGCAAAAACAAATACCAATAACTCTATGCAAACTTTTTGACGGATCTGCAATTATAGAAGGAAATATATCAGAAAATTTGAAAATTATTTCCAACAAACAAATACCAACATTTTAACCAGGAATAGGTTTATAATGAAATTACTAAAAAAAATATTTATCAAAAAAAATCTGTCCCGCCTGGTCATGTTAGTTTTACTTTTCATGACAATCGCATTTAGTTATAATAAATGGTTCTCAGATAATGATAAATTCCCCAAATATATTGTCTCAAAAGGCGAATTCATTATTGATATTGAAGCTATCGGTGAGATGAAAGCAATTGAATCCCACGTGATTAATTCGCCATCCAGGATCTGGGGAAATATTAGAATTGTTAAAATGATAGAAGAGGGTACTGTTGTGGATTCCGGCGATTTTTTAATCCAATTTGATACAGCAGAATTTATGGAGCAATTACAAAGAAAACAGAACGAATTGGAGTCTGCTAAAGCGAATCTGGAAGTAAAAATGGCAAATATTGCAAAACAAACATCTGATTTGGTTAGCCAATTACAAATAGAAGAATACAATCTTGAACAAACAAAACTTCAGGCTCAAAATGCAATATATGAAGCTGAAAATAAACGTAAAGAAATTGAATATACTCTGAAAAAAGCAAAAATATCTTATAACCGTCTAAAAGAAAAAATTCAGGAAACAAAAAAAATAAACGATGCCTCAATTCATGAAACTCAACTTGCCATAGAGCAGGCAAAAATTTCAGTAGAAAGAGCGCAGGAAGAACTAAACCAGCTCACACTCATTTCTCCAACTCATGGTCTGGTTGTATATAAAGAGATTTGGGGACCCGGCGGACTTGAAAAAGTCAAAGTCGGATCATCACCATGGAGAAATCAGCCACTACTGGAAATACCAAGTCAATCCGGGATGAAAGTTAAACTCCAGGTCAACGAGGTTGATATTTCCAGGCTAAAAATTGATCAGGAAGTACATATTCATCTTGATGCGATAATTGACACTTTTTATACGGGTTCAGTTACTAGTATTTCTTCATTGGCACACACAGACCGTAAGACTGAAAAAAATGTTTTCGACGTAGAAGTGAATGTAAATGAAAAAGATGAACGGTTAAAACCCGGGATGAGTGCTACTTGTCAAATCTTTGTTGAAAAAATTGCGGATACTCTTTTTATTCCAATCGATGCAATTACAACCAAAGATGAAAAAACCGGCGTATATGATGAAAATAATAAATTTATTGAAATTGAAACTGGCAAATCCAATGCTGATTTTATTGTAGTTGAAAAAGGTCTAAGTGATGGTGACCTTATCAGGTTAAGGGCTGAATCAGATAATCTGCCCGACGCATCTCATGAAATGCGTCCTAAAAAAAAGAAATCAAATAAAAAAAGTAGTAAACATAGAAGAGTCGTCATTGTTGGCTGATCTATAATATTAATCTGGATATAATGTGAAAAATCTCAATCTATTCCGTGAATTAAACCTGATTACTTCAGAACAGTTAAATATCTCCGTACAAGGACTAAAAGAGCATAAACTTCGTTCTTTTCTAACTATGCTGGGTATTATTTTTGGCGTGGCTGCTGTTATCTCTATGCTGGCTATTGGAGAGGGAGCTCGTAGAAAGGCAATGTCCCAAATTCAATCACTGGGTTTGCAAAATATTATCGTCCACAACATCGCAGAACTGGAAGAAAACGAAGGGCAATCAGCGGTTTTACTTAACCACTCCGATCTGGAAGCTATAGTTAATATTTTACCTTCTGTGAGTTTTGGAGCACCGGTTGTTGAAATTAATACAGATGCAAACTATAAAACCCGTTTTGAAGAAATAACCTTAATTGGATCTGAGCCACTTTATTTCAAATTGGCAAATCTTCGATTAAAAGAGGGAGGCTACTTTTCCAAACTTGATAATGAGAGTTATCGTAAGGTCTGTGTAATCGGAGCTAATGTAGCGAAGAACCTATTCAGAGTTGAAGACCCACTTGGTAAGCATATCAAGATAGATAATATTTGGTTTACAATTGTGGGAGTGTTGGAATACCAGCCTGTCAGTGTAGCCGGAAATACTGAAATAAATTTAAACAATCATATATTTGCTCCGGTAAAAACTATTACAACCCGTTTTGAACGGGATCCAAGAGCAAGTGAACTCGACCAGTTAATTGTAAAAGTCAATAGCACTGATCATGTTGTAAAAAGTGCAGATTTTATTGATCAAATTTTATTTCGTCGTCATAATCAACAAAAAAATTATAAATTGATAATACCCGAACAACTTCTTCGCCAAAGTGAGGAAACTCAGAAAATTTTTAATATTGTTATGGGAGCTATCGCCGGAATATCCCTTTTAGTCGGAGGAATTGGAATCATGAATATTATGCTTGCCTCAATTCTGGAGAGGACCAGAGAAATCGGAATTCGACGCTCACTTGGAGCAACTAAAAGTGATATACGAAATCAATTTTTAGTAGAAGCGTTGATTTTGAGTTTAACGGGAGGATTAATTGGAATTTTTATTGGCTATCTATTATCCTTTTTTGTGACAATTTTCTCAGATTGGGAAACAGCAGTTTCTTTTTGGTCGGTGATTTTATCTTTTGGAGTAAGTAGTATGATTGGAATAATATTTGGATATTTCCCAGCCAATAAAGCTGCGGATCTTGATCCTATTGAAGCCCTAAGATATGAATAATTAATAACAGGAAATTTGTATGATTCGTAAAAATCTATTATTTGTACTATTTGTTTTACTCATTCATTTAGTGTTTGCAAAAAATATCCATACCCTGGATTTGGAAAAAAGCCTGGAGATCGCTTTAGAAAAGAGTTACAAAATGAAAACTCTAAAAGAAAATCTTCTGGAAGCAAAACATCAGCTTGCTGTGGCAACAAATCGTTTTAAAACAAATATTAATCTTGATATGACATTGCCAAACTATACAGAAACCATGCGAAGATTTGAAGATAGTCTGGGAGTCTACTATTCCCCGATCCAACAATCAATATATGAAGCGGATATCAGAATCAGTCAGCCATTACCAACCGATGGCCATTTTTTCTTAAGTTCCGGAATATATACACTTCAGGATTTTAACAAGGAACGTAATTCAGCCCAATTAAACACTCGTCTAGGATTCCAGCAGCCTATTGAAGCGATTTATGCCTATAATGAAATCAAAACATCTTTGCGTGAAGCGAAATTATATTTTGAATTATCAAACAAGCAACTTGACCGTGCCCAACTTGATCTGAAATATGAAGTAAGTAACGCTTTTTATTCCCTGGTTTCCTGCTATGAAAGTAAAAAAATCGCCAAGCAAACTATGGATTATCAGCAAGAGGCGTTTACTTTGGCTCAGAATAAATTTAAAGCAGGTGTAATAGCAGAAGTAGAGGCTCTTCAAATGGAAGTCGACCTGGGTGTAGCCCAAAATAATTTTGATATTGCAATTTCAAATGCCAGATCTCAGGAAGATATTTACAAACAAATACTTGGGATTCCTTTACAAGACTCCATTGTTATAAATTCAGACATGTCCTATAAAATTATTCAGGTCAATATAGAAGAGGCTATTAAAAGAGGTTTGGCAAACAGGCTGGAAATCCGGGAAAGAGAAATTAATAAATCGCTTTCTGAGATTAATATTCGAAAAACAAAAGTCAATGGACAGATTACAGGTTCCATCTCCGGATATTATGATTTTATTGGAGTTGGCGAAAACGATCGTGGTGTGGCATACTCGACTCTTTTTAGTAACACAATGCAGGAATTACAAAATCGGCCGGGTAATAAAGGCGTTTCATTAAATATTTCAATTCCAATTTGGGATTGGGGTGTAAACCGCTCGCGGGTTGAGGCTGCGAAAGCCAGATTAAGAAAGGCGGAATATTCTATTAATAATGAAAAAGTGAATGTTGTAAGAGATATCCGAAAAACAGTTAATAATCTAAAAAGTAGCCTAAAAAGATTAAAATTGCTGGAAAAAAATGTAATTGTGGCCGAAAAAAGTTTTAACATCAGTCAGGAACGATTTGCCAATGGTGATATAGATAGTCAATCCTTAGCTCTTAACAGGAACAGATTGAATAATGCCTATATTAGTAAATTAGAAGCATTTATAAGTTATAAATTATTAATTGCTGATTTGAATCGTAAAACATTTTATGATTATGAGAATGATAAACCGCTCTAATAAATCTTCAGACTTAACATTATTGATAAAGATATATTTTTTAGATCCGGCGGATTGATCACATCAATATAACGCCGTAACCCTCCGCTTAATCGGAAATGCAAATTCAGAAAATCATTTATCTGGTAACAATTTCCCAGAATTATTCCACTATCAATTTTTTGGATACTATCAACTGCATCAGATTGAATGTTATCATCAATTTTTAAGGATGTCGTTGATTTTGTCAATATTCCCAGATAAGGTCCAAAATATATTATTGCGTCAGGTAATTGATTGATTTTTGCTTTGAATTGGATCATGATTGGAATTTCAATATATTGTAATGTCAATGAAGAATGAATCATCACTCCATTATAATTATCGTAGTTTTTTTCTCTATGGCTGCTACCTTTGGAAATATATAAAATTTCTGTGCGAAGTTTTAAATTGTTCATTATGAGCCGGGTCCCGGCCAGACCGGTAGAAAACCCCGGTTTAAGATTTTTTTGTTTGGCATCTAATCCATAGGCCATTGAGCCATTTCCACCACCTAATAGTGACATGGAAAATTTCTGTTTAGGAGATTTGACTATTGAGTGTCCAATATCGGCCTGAAGTGAAACAGTCATTAATAAACCCAGTAAAAATAGATAAAAAACAGTAGTATTTTTTTTTAATTTTAAAATTTTTTAATCTCCAATAGATTAGTTATTTATAGAAAAAAATCCGGTCATAGCAAAAATCAAAACAACAATCTGTAAAATAGTAATTAATAAATAAGGAATATCCTTTTTACAAATAAATGCCGGAACCAAGGAGAATAAATAGCTAATTAATGTTGCCATAGCCAGGAAATAAGGACCAAGAAAAACAATGGCATCGCCTTGATTTAATTTTAATATCCATGACCATCCGGATTCAAGACCGGTTTTTGTAATAAAATCATCTCTTCCCTTAGACCAAAAATATTGAATATCAGACGGAGTAATCTGGGATGGAATTATATTAAAAACATATAAAAAAAATCCAATCCCAAGTAAAATAAAACTAAGGATAGCAAGTTTATTCAAAATAGATGCATATTTTAATTGTTCTTCACATTGATTTATATTGTCTGTATTTAGCATTTAAATCCCCAAGCCCTTTAATAATGATTTTAAGCCGGCAAAAAACAGGATACTGATTACTAACCATTTTAATGATTCGGGTTTTGTTTTTAACAAAATTCGGGCACCGATGCGTGTACCTATCATCATTCCGGCAATAGAAGGAATAGCAATCAATGGCAATACTGCACCTTTGGAAAGATAAACCCAGGCAGCGGTAGAATTTGTTATAGTAATAATAAAAATACTGGTTGCTACTGCTATTTTTAATGGAGCACCCAATATTAAATTTAATACCGGGACATTTGCCCAACCGGCTCCAAGGCCAAATAACCCGGCCACAAAACCAATTAACATAAATAATATCAGTGCGACCGGTGTTCTATGGATTTTCCAATCAATTTGTCGTCCGGAACTTTCTTCCAGATAGGTGCCATTGATTTTTAATTTTTTTGAAATAGAATCCGCTTTTAGTACTTCCGGATATTCTAATTTTTTTTGAAATATTAATAAGAAAACCACTATAATGATTGTTGAACCAAGAGCAATTTGAACAATATTTATTGGTAATGATAACCCAACCAAAGCACCAAGTATAGAAAAAACAGAAGCAATTAAAGCCAGTGGTAGAGTTAAGCGTAAACTTGCCAATCCTTTTGTCAATAACTTCGGCCCGGCGGATAATGCACCAGCCAACGCTATCATCAATCCTGTTCCACGAACAAAATCCAAATGAAAGGGGAAAAATCCGCTAACAATTGGTACAAATAAAACACCACCACCAATACCGGTAACAACAGCAATCATTCCCAGTACAATTGTAAAAAGGAATAGGATAACCAACCACATCCACCAAACCAAACCCGATGCTTTTTCGATTTCTTTGACAGATTCTACTCCTCCAAAAGCAAAGCCCATGATGCCAATTATGATTAACCCGATGATTAAAAACCCTGCTGTTTTAGATCTTATAGTCATAAATTACAACTCCTTAAAAAGAGGAAAACTAACAAAAATGTCTTTCTTGGTATAACAATAATTCAAAGGGTCTCCTGGTTTTTAAATATAATTGGAATCATCATTTTTGACTAATTTTGAAATCCGGATAAACTTATTCAAAAAAAATCGAGTTAACATATTATAAAAAAATGTATAAAACAATTAATTTATATAAACATAAGAAAAATGTTGATCTTGCCTGGTAAATTATTGCGTGCTTTCTTGATTACTGGTATAAATTATCTGATATTATCATTTTTTCCCGAAAATTCCAGATTTTTAACAGGTCTGTTGTCTTTTTAATTTGTAATTAATTTTTTGTTGCAACTCTACCGATATTGATAACAGGTTTTTTAAATTTGAGTTCCAAAAACAGGGCAGGGATTGCCCGACTTAACAAGGAGGTTTCACATGAGCGGTTTAACTAAGATTGCTGCAAACATTCAGGCCATGAGTTCTTTTCAATCGATGAATAGAATTAACGACAAAATGGGTAAGCATCAACTACGTCTTGCCACAGGAAAAAAGATCAATTCAACCGAAGACGACCCGGCTGGATACCATTTAGCAAGGAGCCTGGAAAAACGTAAAAGAGGTCTAGACGTTGCTTTACAAAATGTAAGTAATGCGAAAAACATTTTAAATGTAGCTGAAGGCGGATATCAAAACATTATGGATATTCTTCAGACTGCAAAAGAGAAAGCCACTCAGGCTGCTGATTATTCATTAAATAGTTCACAGAGAAGTGCATTGAATGACCAGGTTTCTGCACTGGTTTCAGAAATTCAAGATATTGTTGACGAAACTACATTTAATGGAGATAAGTTAATTGATGGTGGATACTGCGGTAGTTTTCAAACCGGTGAAGGAAGTTCAGATCAATTAAGTGTTTCTATCCAGGATGCTGATTCAGCAGCATTATCAATTAATACGGTTAATTTAACAACCACTACCAGTGCAGCAGCTGCGATTAGTAGCATTGATACTGCTATTGATAATTTGTCCGGAAAAATTCAGGATGTAGGAGAATGGAAAGTAAGGTTATCTTCCAAAGAACAAACACTTTCAGTTGCTTCGACAAATACCGAGGCAGTCAGAAGTTCAATTGAGGATGCTGATTTTGCTAAGGAGCAGATGGAGGTCATGAAGTTGCAGATATTGCAACAGACTGCGGTATCGTCCTTTGCCCAGGCAAATTCCTCACCACAGATTGTGCTTTCTCTAGTTGGTTAACTAGTACAAAAACCATAAAAACTAAAAGAGGTGGAATTTTTTCCACCTCTTTTTTTTATATTGTTTTTATCGGTTATTTGTTATTGGCAATTTTGAAAGTTATTTTACTTCTGCCATGGTAATTTTTACAGGTTTTTCATAGGAGAAAGGATTGTCAAAATCTTTAATTTCTCCATTTCTTAGTGATACTGTTAATTTTTCACTGATCAATTTTTCATAAATATCATTCTGAGAAACACTATCTTTTACGAAGAAAATCTGTAAAACAGGCCTGTCTATATATTTTGTCCTTAATCTGACAATATTATCATTTTGTGATATATGGCTTGTAAGATACGGCAATCTACGCTTTAAATTAGAATTGTCAGCATTAGGTAAACCAATTTCATAAATTGCTAATGAAGTCACATCTTTTTCATTATATTTATTGAATTTCATGTCATATCCCTGGAAAAAATCTATTATAAACTCATGATATGTCATAGAGGTCAGAATTTTTCCTTCACTGGCACACTCAAAATTCACTTTCACAACTTCTTCACCAGCCTTAGTCTTTTTTACATAAGAATCCTGCTCAATGATTTTTCTAATTTCTGCAGGAGTAAGTTCTCCTGTTCTAAAAATAACAGAAATATTTACAGGTTCACCAAAATTAGTAGCCATTCCACAAATTGCACTATGTTTTTTTAACATATAAATTAAATCATAATTATCATAAGTATCAAAAATCCCATCAACCGGAACTTCAAAAACAGAAACTGATTCAGGAATTTTCTCATTTTTATAACTTCTTAAGCGATATTTTGATGGTTTAAACATAGCCTTTTTGATGTCATTTTCATTTAATTGATCACCATCGTAATAGATTTTTATTTTAAATTGATTTACCCAGGTATCGAGTCCATGAATTCCTTTATAATGCATTAATTTTGTTTGTAAACTTTTTGAACTTCCCCAGCACTTTACGCTTTTTAAACCTTCCATCTCGAATGTTTTAATATTGCTGACATTTTCATAACCATCCCATCTTTCAGATAGGGTAGTAAGTGAAAATTGTTTGCTCGCTATCATTCCCAAAGCAAATAGAACTATAATTGCTACAGGAGGAATCCAATTATATTTTGCATTGGATATAGAGATAGCATCTTTAGTTTCGCAGGCTTTAACACAGTCCAAACATAAATTACAATCCGGATGAGTAACCGTTTCAACCTTTGAAACTTCAATTCCCTGGGGACATTTTTTATCACATAGACCACAGGAAGTACAGGTGTTTTGATTAACTTTGATTTTAAATGGAGAAATTGTAAAAAATTTAAACCGGAAAACTTCAATAGCAGCGCCAATAATACATAAGACCAGGATTAGCCAGATAATTCCCAGATCAACGCCTGTAACACGTAATAATACAAATATTAAAATAACAGGAATGATAATGATAGAATTTTGGAACAGATTGCTTATTGCACCTAAAGGACAAACATATTTACACCAGAAAAAGCGAATTATTACTGATAAAAATATTACTGCAATTATTGTAAGTATTCCCGCCCATAGTACGACATCATGATCAAAACCACTTACACTGGCATAATAGGGATCAAATTTTTTACAAAATAATTCACTGGAAGTAATAGAATAATATGCTGTAAAAAACAAAAGAATATATTTGCCAACCCTCAATATTCTATCCAATAAGCCCTTCAGGGTGATTGTTTTTCCAAATTTTGAATAAAGTTTATTTAGCCACTCAGTAATTGTTCCAATTGGACAAAGATATCCACAAAACAATTTGCTGAATATTATAACTCCGACAAGTAAGGCGATTCCCATAAAAACCTGTTGTGCCCCCATTGTACAAGACATTGAACCTAACCAAAATTTACTGCCCAAAGATAATAATCCACCCATTGGACAAAATTTTTCCATATCTGACCCGCGTTTTCCCAAAATTAACAGAACCAGGATCAAGCCGATAATGAACGACTGGAAGCCCCACTTTGTTTTGTTATGTA
>JAOZSR010000010.1:0-5228 GCA_029939575.1 Fidelibacterota bacterium | reverse complement strand
TGAAAAGTTGAGAGCATATTCTCTTCGGTTGCATTTTTGTAATCCGATGTTAAATAAAGTAATTTTCTACTTCAAATTTTAAAATCCTACCCGTTTTTAAACTAACTGAGAACGGGTAGGATAAAAAAATCATGATAATTATTTCAGCAGGGTCATTTTTTTAATAGATACAAAATTGCCTGCATTTATTTTATAAATATAAATACCGCTGGAAAATTGTGATCCGTCTAATTTTACATTATAACGTCCAGCACGCATAAAATCGTTCTTAACTTCAGTTACTATTTGTCCCTGAATATTAAATACAACTAATTTTACATTTGATGCTTTTGGCAGGTCAAAAGAAATATTAGTTACAGGATTAAATGGATTAGGATAGTTTTGACGAAGAGCATATTCTGTTGGAAGATTGTTTTCTTCAATAATGCCTTCCGGTGCTTCTTCATCATTGTAAAGATGATCTACTATGCTGTTTGAATCAGGTACAATATATTCACGATTTGGTCCGCCATTAGGAAATTCTGATGTGTCCCAGTCTCCGTTTATCCTGAATTTGTATTGAATTGTTTCGCCGGGAATGAAATCAGTAATAGTTGTTGTATAAATTGAATCTGAATCTGTATCATCAAGAGTAACCGGATTATCAGCCCAACTGGTAAAACTACCGGCAATATCAACAAAATCGGTTCCTGCTACAAAGGCTCCATTATTAATCTGTACTGACATATCAACATTGAAAGTAATGTCAACAGGTTCTACCGGAATTTCAATATCACGGCAAAGGATAAAACCGTTTTGAGAAGCTGCCCATAATTTGCCATTTCTATAGCTTAATTTTTGAATTGTTTCTTCAACAGGACAAATTTCAACAGTCCAGTTTATTCCGGCATCTATAGATTTATAGATTTTACCTTTTTCTCCAGCTATATATACTTCTGTTCCATTAACAAATTCAATATCATAAAAATCATCACCATCGGGTTCAGTAAAAACGGTAACCACAGTATCAACGCCTTCATTTTCACGCATAACAATACCTTTGTCACAAACAAAAAGACCAATATCACCTATGTATTCAGCTGCATTAATATCTTCTCCATGATCTAATGTCATTGCTACTGAAAAACTGGTATCATCACCAAACATACCACAAACCTGGGCATCTTCACAAAAAGCAACAATATCTTCACTGCTAAAAGCCCATATATCTAATATTTTTTCCTCACCCTCATTAGTAAGTTCTTTCCAGGTTGTACCTCCATCTTCACTTTTTGAAACATATCCACTTTTTCCTCCAGAAAATACAAGAGATTCATTGGCATATTCCAAAGCATTTATCTCATTAGTCGAATTGTCAACAGATAACCATGAAATACCACCATCTTCTGTTATAGCTGTATATCCAGATTGACCAGCAATAACACCATTATTGGCATCAAAAAATTCACATTCAAAAATACTACCGGTTGATTTACTGGCTAGATTGTTTGGATATGAAAAGGTTTCTCCACCATCTTCGCTTATTGATATTTCACCACCACCCCAGGCTGACAAAACAATTTTGTCATCTGCAGGTGTAGCAAGTCCCCTAAAACCAAGATTTGGCCATTCAAGTAAAGGGGTAAATGTTTCGCCATCAGTTGTTTTTAACCACTGACCGTTACCCTGGAATACAAAGCCTGTATTTTCATCTATAAAGTCTATAACTTCAAAACTCTGGGCAGAACCGGTTTTTAAAGTATCAAAAGTAATTCCTGCATCAGTAGTTCTGACCAGGTAATCACCTGCTATAAAAAAAGTATTTTCATCAACCAGATCAACTAATTCATTTCGCACATAACCAAAAGCATAATCACCGATCAAGGTATATGTAAGTCCACCATCAGTAGACAGTAAATTAACATAATTATATCCGGTGATTAAAATTGTAGAATCTCCTACAGCACCAACATCATATATTCTTGAAGAGGCGGTACCTAAGGGAAAAATACCAGCTACATTTACATAATTCCAACTATCGCCACCATCATGAGTATACCATGTATGGCCGCCGTTTCCATCGGAAATTACTACACCGACATTTTCATCACAAAAAGCTATTCCACCATCCAGGTCTTCGCCCAAAAAAGTAGAATCAGATTTTACAAAATTTGTCCCGCCATCAGTTGTTTTTAGTAAACAACCATCTTTACCGGCAACAAAAACAATTTCTGAAGTAACAGCATCAAGTGCTTTAAGGTCGTCTGTGTATAATGTATCAGAAACCAATATCCAATTAACACCTCCATCCGTTGTTTTGTAGATTTCACCCTCTCCTGCACAGGCATAACCAATATTTGCATCTACGAAATCTACAGCTTTCCAGTCTTCACCGCCATCTGGTTCACGCAGAGTAGACCAATTTATACCTCCATCTGTAGTGTTTTGCACTCTGCCTTCATCACCCACTAACCAACCATTATCAGCATCAATGAAAACTCCTGCATTAGGGCCGTCATTAGGCGAATACCCTAATTTCCCTTCTTTTACTATTTCCCATTCCTGGGCAAATGATAATGCAACAAAGCTTATCATTAAAGTTAATAGCAATAATTTTTTCATAAGTGTCCTCCTTGTTAGAATTAATATTTCTATTTTTTTTTCACACTTTACTGTAGAAAATAGATTTCTATTCCAAATTCTTCATTTTTTTTATCAACGTTATCAGGTGTTAAAATATTATAATTCAAACAAAAATCAATATTTCCAAATAAAAATTGTCTTTCATATCCCAGTTTAATTCCCATAATATTGAATTTATTAGTATCAGGCCAATGAAAATCCGGTTCTACTGAACCAATATTTCCATGTAAATAAAATGATGAAATTGGATTAATTTTAAATTTTCCTCCACCCATAAAAAAATTGGATTTTCTGATTTCATTATAAAGAAATTCTGCAGCGAATTCCTCATAGTATGTATTAATTGTGGAAAGTTCAAACCCGAGGTCAATCTGAAATTTTTCAAGTAAAAACAATTTATTTATCCACCCGATTCTATTTTGAATATCAGAATTTTCCAGAATGAGAACATTATAATCTTTGGGCTTTGCCCAATCAGAATAATTATTGTAAATCATATATAGTTGGCTGTTTATTTTTTTTGTTTGATAATATAAATTCGTGAGGATTTGATAAGCTGAGCGCTGCCAGTAACCCCTGGGCTGTGTGTTTGACGGAGAACCAACTTTTATTTTATTTTTGAATTCTCCAAAATTTCCGGATAATCTAATCCCAAAATCACTTCCTAAAATATGGTTTTGTTCCAACTGAATTCCAACCTCATAACCTTCCCGATAATCATTTTTGCGATTTGTTGCCCTGGGATTTTCAGATAAAAACAAATGATATCCAAACCAGGTATTATTAACAGCTTCCAAATATTCTTTTACAGCCTCATACATTGCCTGCCTGTTGAAATATCGTGTAGATAATCCAATTTGAGTATTTTTTGAATTTGATAAATAGCCTATTCCAAGATTAATATCAATATCACGAATAATTGTCTCACATTCTGTATAAACATCTTTCAATCCACGTTCAACTCGGTAATTTAATGCAAGTCCCAACAGAATATTTTTATTTATACTATAATCATAAAGTACCCATAGTTTTGGACCTTTGTATACAACATTACCAATAGTGGTGTCTGTAAAACTAAAATAATGGTTATAATAATTTTTTTCCAGTGATCGTTCCAGATTTTTTTGATTGTTTTGATAATATGTTATCCCGGTTGCCAAAGTAGATTTTTTGCTTAACTGTCGAATCCATTGCAGATTAAATGCCATATTGTCATTTTGTTCAGCATCAAAATAACGATGATAATTATTTAATTTTCTATTGGCAGAAATTTGGTACAAATTTAAATTTTTTGTATATGCCTGGCTGTAAAAAGCAGGATTCCCACTGATATCGTACATATTATAATCAACATATTCTTTATGAAATTTGGGATTAAAATAATCTATTTCAAAGAATAGTTCAGATTCATAAGCATGGCTTAAATTTAAAAAAGAGAGAACACTGATTAGTGCAAAAAATTCCAGTAATATTATGTAATTATTTTTTTTGTATTTACTATTCATGTTGACTTCCCGGAGTTGGAGCATTAATAATTTCAAAATCAATTGAAGAATTGTTTGTATCAAATCCTTTGGCTATTCTTTCTATTGATGTTCCGCTATATTTGCTCTGACCGACTCCTCCAAAACCTCTGTCAACTGCATCTTCAATATCTTTTATGTGATCTGCTTTTGAACTCCATTCTACACAATCGACTACAGATTCTATATCTATTCCATCTATATAATCCAGATCACTGCCATCTGCAATTAAAACAACATCACCGGTAACTCCAACCATAAAATCAAGGGTGTGTCCGACTTCCAGATTATCCAGGTTTGGCACATTCGGATTATCGCTGTCACCATAGTCTTTACTGTTTTTAAATTCAAAATCGGCATTTGATAAATCTACACTGGCTTGGCCATTAAAAATATCATCTCTATGATTAACAGCATCCTGAGCGATTACTTTAAATTCTCCCGGTGCAATAGGATATTCTTTTGTTACACCAAGTGGTTCTCCCGGAAATTGAAATATATAGGTTACATTTGCCAGATATATATGCATTCTACAAAAAATCATACCGTCCAGATAAAGTGTATCTTCAGAAGAATTATATAATTCAAAAAACTGATCATAAAAATAAAAAAAGTTGTTTGGTGGGCCGGCAGAATATATTTCATTGATTTTAATTCCTGGAGATGATCCTGCAGAGATTGTATAGATCGTGTCCTGAAAAACTTCTTCATCTCCGGGATCAATTACAGAACTTCCGGTAATCAGGAGTGTATCCATATCCTCGGGATCCAGGAAAGACGGGACAATTGCATTTCCAGTTGCATTAATTGTGTATTGAGCATAGGGAAGATTATCAAATTCCACCATACCGGTAGAATCTGTTATATCTACAATTGCCGACATATTATAGTCTTTAGTTAATATTGTTACAGGAACATTGTTAACTAGCATATCCTCATGTTTTACAAAAATTTGCATTGTTAAAGTGCCATCTTTTATTATAGGTTGATCTTTGAAACATCCTGTAACAAATATCATGATAAAAATTATTGATAAATATTTTTTTACCATTGCGAACTTATCTCCAATCCATAATAAATTTC
>JAOZSR010000059.1 GCA_029939575.1 Fidelibacterota bacterium | reverse complement strand
GTTTTTGACTGAAAGAATCTCCTACAATTATCGACAAGATTCTTCGTTGCTACGCTACCTCGGACTATGTCCGGCTTTCGACGGAAAGACAGTTTCGAACCTTTTTACGATTCCATCAACAAATATTAATCAACATTAATCATTTAGTAGTTGATAGCCCTGGCCTATTTCCATAAATAGATTTGAATAAATATTTTTATGTTTTTTATTCAAAATTATTGCATTAAGGTTTAATTCTTAAGATCTAATGGTGATTTTACTTTAATGCTGGAAATGAATGGATTTTAGCCGCGCTTCTCTTTTAAGATACAGTTTCGGGTAATGATACTTAAAACAATCCAAACAAATACCATGAGTGAATTGGTTCTCGGGTATATGTTTAACAATTTCAGGATCAGGAGAAAACCAATTATTTAATGCTTCTTCACCATCACGAAATTTGTGGCAGAATGAACATATTGGAATATATGTATCTTTATTTATTATAGTCTTATGAATAACATCAAGAGTTTTTTGTACCCTTTTGGAAGTTTTTGGTGTGTTATTAATTTGAGTCAATATAGTAATGATTTCATCAGACCTGTTGCCTGTTATCAAAGAAAATGTTTTTTGGATAACCGGAATTAAACCTTTTTGTTTATTCAACAAAAGGTTTCTGATCGATTTGGTAGAATTAGAATTGGCAATAATAATCGGTTTTCCATAAAACTGATTTTCAATATTGCTATTCAATAATTCTTCCGGATGATAACCTGTCATTTTTTTACATGCAGAACTGATATAATTAATTTTACCATTTAAATCATATTTTATAACCAATTCCTTTGATGATGACAGAGTACCAATATTTTCTGAAAATAATTTCGGATTAATATTAATGTTTTCTAATGAGTAATTAGTTTTTTTATTAAATTGCTCATTTAAAAAATCTGTTTCTAAAATATGGGTTGTGTTAGTTTGTTGAATCATTCTAAATTCCTGTCAGGCTTAAAAAAACCAAAAATAGGGAAAAAATTGCCGTATTGTTGATTTTTTTTACTTTTTTTACTGAAATAATTTTCTTCACTTCTTACTTTCCATTGTCAATTGTCAGTTCTTAATTGACAAAATGTATGCCATTGCCTGAATTCCTTAAGAAATTTAAGATATTTAAGAAAAAAAATTAGGATAATAAAAAGGTATGCTATGTTAGAAACTGAAGGACTAAGTATTCAAGCCAATAATGATTTGTAAAAGTAATGTTTCATATTTTCTATTGTACAGGGAATTCCTTATTGCTTGGGGATATTTATTTTTATTTTATCTATAATATTCAAATAGATGAATATTGATTACTATTTGATAATGATGTTAACAAGTTTGCAATACACTGTTCTATTTATCAGATTTCATCCATTTGGGTGGTGCTTTTTCTGATGGTTTTTTGCCATAAAAAACATCATCCAGAATAAGAGCCATTCTGCGGAAGATGAATGAATTTTTTATGCCAAAACGAATAAAATTATGGAGTAAATTGTTAGGATGAGAGTAAGGACAAACATTAATACATTTCCCACAATCAGTTCCAACCAAGGTCCAGTAATTATAACAGGCTTCAGAATTAATTTGCCATCTTTCAATGCCATCGATTTTTTGTTTTTCATCATGAGAAATTGCATTTGAAGGGCAATTCACAGCGCACTTCTTACACATTTTACAAAAATCAATAATAGTATTATCAACACATGGTTCATCAGCAGGTAAATTCAAATCAGTGGTAACAACAGAAATCCTGACTCTTGGACCATATTTGGATGACATCAACAATCCCATTCGTCCAATTTCTCCCAGGCCGGCATCTTTTGCTACAAGGGGACATACCACCTGGTATTTTCCATCGATATGTGCCCTGGCAGAATATCCCAGATTTCTGATAAATTCTGCTATTTGTACTCCAATTGATCCGACCTCAAAGTATTTTTGGGTAGATTCCATAATAACCGGACCTTTTGGAGAAGATTCAAACATTTTTTTGTCCATTTCAACCAGGAAAACAATCCCATACTTATGATTGCTTTTAATTTCTTTTCCGTAATCTTCCCCTCTACCACCATGGCTATAAAAATGGTAATTTTTCAATTTTGTAATACCAACTTCTTTGGCACCAAGTTTTTTTGCCCAGCCTCTGATGAAGTCCGCAATTTGTTTTGAAGGCAGCTTGGTTTGTTGTTTGGCTAATTCCCCATCAGTAATTGTGCGCAGATGTGCCGTTATGCTCATACTTGAGTCAGCTGCATAAAACTGTAAGGGGTCAAAATGTTTTGCTTTATTTGAAAGTAGGCCGGGATTTTGCCTGAATTTTTCATCATAGATTTTTTTTTCAGGATGAGTCTGGTAATATTTTTTGAATCGGTTACTGTCTTTTTCCAAATCTGTTCTGGAAAAAATAATATCCCTCTCATCAATTTGCTTTAGAGGTGAAACCGTCTTTTCCCTTTTTACCGGAGTTGGGGTGAATAATATTATCATTACTCCAATTGTACCAAAGAATAAAATTTGTGAAATAATAGATTCTTGCGGATATGAATAAATTGCTGACAGAATATAAATTAACGGCACAATAATCATGGATATAAATAAAAAAGCAGCAGCTCTTTTTTCTTTTTCAAATATTGAAATTATCCCGGAATATAATAATGATAAAAAAAAGAAAAACCCTATTACAATATTAAGAATTTGGATAATACTATTTAAATTTCGAAACATAACCTCCTCATAATGTTAATTAGTAAATCAAAATTGTAATGTAAAAATGGTCTTTTTATGAGGAGTAGAATTTACATCCAAAAAGCCATTATGCACTCGCATAATCTGCCTGGAAAGGCTTAATCCAATTCCCGAGCCTTCATCCTTTGTCGTAAAAAATGGAATAAAAATATTTTGCAAAATATCATTGGGAATTCCAGGTCCATTATCGATTATCTGGATTACGGGGTGATTGTTTTGATTAATCTTACTGACAAGTTGGATCTTGCCATTTAAATTTCCTTCAAGCGCTTCTATCGAATTTTTTGTAAGGTTAATAATAACCTGCTCAAGAAGTACAACATCGCCTCTGATTTTTAAACTTTCCGGTTCAACTTTAAAAGAATATGAAATCTTATTCTTTTTAAACTGTTGCTCTATAAGTAATTCAATACGATTAAAAAGGTCTATTACAGTTATTGGTTGCAGATTAGGTTTTGGTACCCGGTAGACTTTTTTATAATTCCTAACAAATTTCAAAAGCCCGGTACTGCGCTTGTCAATTGTTTTTACTGCTGTGGCAATATCTTCAAAATCTCTTGGATCTAGTTTGGTTGGGTCATTTGAACTGTTTTTCAAATAATTATTAGCCGTGGATGCCAGTGATGATATCGGTGTAATGGAATTCATTATTTCATGAGTTAATACACGAATCAGTTTTTGCCATGCATCAATTTCACCAGCCTCCAATTCACTCTTGATATTTTGCAGAGAAATTAGTTTTATCTCTTTACCTCTTATTTTAAAAATTGTTGAATGTAAGGCAATTTTTAGTGATTCATCATCAATTTTGATTGTGATTAATTTCCGCTGGTTATTTTTCATATTAAATAATAAATCGGAAAAATTATCAAAAATAGTATCAAGGAATTTTATATTCTTAAGGTAATCGATTTTTAATAAATTTTTAGTAGCCTTATTTATAATCTCAACCTCTCCGAGATTAGTAAAGGAAATCAGCCCAACTCCTATATGCTCAACTATATTTGTTAAATAATGATTCAGACTTTCCTTTTCAAGATAAGCAAGACGTACCTCGTCAATAATTTTGTTGTATGTCAGATTTAATTCCTTAAATGACCTGTCATTTTCACCGGATACATTTACAGAATCCATATAACGCAATGATTGCAGAAAAAATTTTAATTTGCGATTAGTTTTATTTATATAAAATATAAGTGAATATGTTTGAAAAATCAGAAATAAAACTACTGCAAACCTGGTAATAATCAAATGCTCTTGCCTGATTACCCATGTAAAAAGAAAACAAGTGAGAGTGATCAACAAAACCCGAGTAATAATTTTTATAGTGAATCGATTATAGATCATATTTATTCAGCTTATTATAAAGGGTTTTACGGGAAATTCCTAACTCCCGACCAGTCCGGGATAGATTACCTTCATTTTTAATAATTGCTAATTTAATCAGATTTTTTTCATTTTCTTCCAGATTAAAGGATGCTGGTAATTCCCGTTTTTGTTTTATATCTGCATTAAAGAAAAAATCATCAGGATGGAGTATATTATTTTCACACAGGATCACTCCTTTTTCAATGACATGTTGAAGTTCACGAATGTTTCCACGCCACCTGTGATTTATTAACTTATCCAGAGCATGAGTGCTTATTTTTAGATTTTCTTTCTTGTATTTTTTTCCATATTTTTCCAGGAAAAAATTAGATAAATGGGGTATATCTTCTTTTCGTTTTCTTAAAGGTGGTAATTCAATCTGGATAGTATTAATTCTGTAGAGAAGATCTTCCCTAAAATTTCCGGTTTCAACCATTTCTTCAATATTCATATTTGTAGCTGAGATTAGCCGGATATCAAAGGAGATTGATTTATTTGAGCCAACTCTTGTTACTACCCTATTTTGGAGAACTGTCAGAAGTTTTGCCTGGAGTGGAAGAGATAGGTTACCAATTTCATCCAGAAACAATGAGCCTCCAGTGGCAATCTCAAAACGTCCGGCACGGTCTTCCTTTGCATCTGTAAACGCCCCTTTAACATGACCAAATAGTTCGCTCTCAAATAAATTTTGGGGAATTGCACCCATATCAACATTAATAAAAACCTCATTGGAACGAGTGGACTGACGATGAATTTCTCTGGCAATAATTTCTTTACCGGTACCGTTTTCACCAAGAATCATAATATTAGCATCTGTTTTTGCTACTTTTTGAATTGTATTAAATATTTTCTGCATTTCAGTCGATTTTCCAACAACCATATTAAATTTTTGGTCAATTTTTTCACTCAAATGCTTTTGTTTGACTTTCAGATTAGTTATTTCACTTTTTGATTGATGCAGTTTGTAAGCACTCAAAACAGTTGTAAGTAATTTTTCATCTTCCCAGGGTTTTTCGATAAAATCGGTTGCTCCGGATTTTATTGCTTTTACTGCTAATTCTACATCAGCATAAGCTGTCATAAATATTATAGTCGCATTAGGGTCGATTTTCAAAATTATCTGCATCCAGTAAAAACCCTCGTTTCCGGTATTTATTCCTGCTTTAAAATTCATATCAAGCAGAATAACATCATAGGTTTCTTTGTTCAAGCGTTCCGGAATACGTACGGGATTATTTTCAGTATGTACCATTTCAAAATAATTCCGTAAAAACAGCCTGCAAGCTACAAGAATTTCCTCATTATCATCAACAATTAAAATTCTACCTTGATTTTTCGCCATAATTTTCCCTGATTTTATTTCTTGTTGAATATAATACATTAACAAGAAAAAGTGTATAAAAATTACATATTATCAGAGAGATACCAATCAACCAAAATACATTAACCATTTCCTCCTATTTTAATTTTTTTTAAGTATAGATTTGTTTAATTTATTCTATATTATTTGTATCATTTATAATATTCGGAGGAATTATTTAATGGAAATAAAATATGTAATATCAGGAATAATCATTTTAATTTCACTTATCATCATAAGTGTTTTGCATTATGAAAAAAAACGCACCGAGGCATTAAAGGAACTTGCCAGGTACCTAAGTTTTACATTTTCCAAAAAAGGAGAGGACTCACTTCTATCATCATTAAATCAATTTTCCCTTTTTTCCAAAGGGTATTTAAAAAAGATCACAAATGTTATGCAGGGGTATTCTAATCAGATTAATTTATCTGTTATGGATTATCAATTCAAAACAGGTAGAGGAAAAAATTCCCGTTTATGGAGACAGACTGTGATACTGTTTCAACCTGGAGATTTACAAATACCGGACTTTGTATTAAAACCGGAAAACATATTTAATAAAATCGGGAGTGCATTTGGTAATCAGGATATAGATTTTGACAGCCATCCAAAATTCTCAAAACAATATCTTTTACAAAGTGATGATGAGAAAGCTATTCGAAATATTTTTTCAGACAAAGTTCTTTCCTATTTTGAACAACAAAATTCATTGAGTGTTGAGATTAATAACAATAATCTGATATTTTGTAAAATGTCTAAAAGAATTTCCCCAAAAGATATAAGAGGATTTGTAGAACAGGGGATCAAATTAGTAAATCTTCTCAGGTCAAAAATCAAATAACCCTATCTATTTTTTGAAATATAATTCCAATCCGCCCCGAAACCATCTTCCCGGTAAAGGAACGCCAATAAACTCAGAGTATTCAGCCTCAAAAATATTTGAGATGCTACCTGAAATTTTTATATTTTTAAATCTTCTTGAACTGTGAACATCAACAATAGTATGCGGGGAATCAAACTCGCGATCTTCGTACCGGATATTCCACCTACCGATTATTCTTGCAAAAAACTTATGGGATAAACTAACATTTATCTGATGACGTAAACTATTTAACAAATATTTTGAAGTATAATTAACAGCATTAGTATTATTTAAATATGAGTAATTAAAATCAATATTTGTTATCGGAAATAAAAAGTTTTTGTTTTCCAGATCTACAGTTGTTGATAATTCATATCCAAATGTTTTTAATCGTGCAATATTTGATGTTTGCCATAATTCCAACTGTTCTGAATATGCCCAATCTATCAAATTTTGCGCTTTCCGAAGAAAAATTGAAGTCTTAACGGAAAACTTATTTTTAAACCAATTAAGCCCTAATTCATAAGACCAGGCATTTTCCGGTTCTAACCCGGGATTACCTTTATTGGTTCTGCCAACATAATAAAGTTCGGTATATGTAGGAATTCTAAATGCTCTGCCAATCGACGAATACAAGCGTAGATTTTCAGTGGCCTGAAATCCAATATCCAGCCCCGGAAATAATTGTTGACCCAGGCCGGAATAAAAATATGAGGATATTCCAAAAATTGCTGAAACATTCTTAACTGGTTTCAATTGTGCCTCAAAAAACAGGCCGCCGCTCTTTCTTTTGCGTAATCCCAGATTATTACTATTTATACTATCCAGGGAGATTTCACCCCCTATATTTAAGTCAGCTATTTTTGTTTCAAAAGTAGATTGTATGTTTCCTGATAGTACCTTTACGGTATGAAAATTCTCATAAATCTCAGGTTTGTGTTTGATCAGAATATAACGGTCAGTATACTTGCGAAAAGAACAATTTCCGGATATTTCTCCTTTTCTAGTTGGAATATTTATGGCTGAATTAATAAAAAATGATTTTGTTTCTTCCCATTGATCCAAATAGGAATCAGAATAAAATGAATTAGCTCCAAATTTTTTATTTTGGCCACCAGTTGATAGATTTAAATCACCATATTTATTATTAAACAACATATTATAATTCAATGAAAAAATATCAAAATCAGTATTGTGCCGATATCCATCAGATTTTTTTGATGATATTGTAAAATTATTTGAAACCATTGCAAAAGGAATTGAAAGGTTCATTTCATTATTTATTAAATTATGTGAACCGGTTTCACTTTTCAAAAATATTGCAAGAGGTGTTTTTTTCTTAGTAATAATATTAACAACTCCTCCAAATGCATTTGGTCCGTGAATTTTTGAACCAGCGCCTTTAACAATTTCGATCCTTTCAATATTGGAATTAATTACAGGAAAATTCAAATTGTGGTGACCGGTTTGTGGATTTGTCATTTTTATTCCATCGAGCAAAATCAGATTTTGTTCGAAACTGGCGCCTCTAATAATAATATCAGATTGTACGCCAAAAGGTCCTCTTGAAGTAATATCAATTCCGGTTACTGTTTCAAGAATTTCCTCTAAACTGGTAGGATTATTTGTAGTTACCTTTTTCTGATCAAGGTTGATAATATTGCGATTGGATTCGGATGAAGAGACAGGAATTCTGGAGCCAGTAACAAAAAGTGAATCAAAATAGTGTACGGAATAAATTTGACTGTAAACTGGTTTAATATTAATGAATAAACTTATTATAAAACTTAGTATTAAATATTTATGGATAAACTTCATATAGACCCTATTAAATTTTTAAAATTACCGCGAAATATATAAATAGGAATTCTAAAAATAAATAAAAAAAATTGAGGATTTTTTTAATATGGGCTATAATTACAGAATTTTGGTTTTCAAACTGCTATATATTTGTTCAGATGAAACACTTCCCTCTCTAATAATTTCAAATTTATCCCTTAATAATTTTATCACTGTAGATGGAATTAAATTAGTGGAAGGCCCGTTATCAATTATATATGACAACTGATCAGGGAAATAGTCCAATATTTCCCGAATATTACCGGCAGAGGAAAAACCAGCCGGATTAATACTTGTTGTTGAAATAGGATTTGCATAACCTGAAAAAATTTTATTCACTTTCGGATAATCTATAACACGAACTCCGGTAAACCCATCTTTAATAAAAATAGGAGACAATTTGGTATTATTGACGGGAAGAACCACAGTAATTTTTCCCGGTAAAAAAATTTTGATAAATTCTTGCTGAAATACTGATAAATTGGGAAAATCCATAAACAAACTATTAACATCTGAATACAAAATACTTAGCGGTTTATCCTGCTCCCGTCTTTTTAATTTTAATAAGCGATTAATCCCATTTTTATTATAAATATCAATTCCCAATCCATATATTGTATCTGTAGGATATCCAATGATTTGACCGTCATCCAACGCATCATGTATATTTTGAATATTCTGTTTTTTAATATCATTGAGTTTGATAATTTTCGTCATAATAATCTATAACTTAATAATTGTTAATTTCATCGATGAGACGATCTACAATTTCAGATTCCTTAACTTTCCCGATAATTTCACCCTTTCTGAAGAGCAATGCATCACTTTTTCCACATGCAATTCCCAAATCCGCCTCCCTGGCTTCTCCCGGTCCATTTACAGCACATCCCATAACAGCGACAGTTAAATTTTTCTTAATATTCCTGATCCTATATTCAACATCGGCCACAATTCCGGATAAATCCAACTCTGTTCTACCGCAAGTTGGGCAAGAAATAAGATTGATACTATCATCATACAATCCTAAAGATTTCAAAATTGCGAATCCGACTCTGACCTCTTCAACCGGGTCACCGGTCAAAGAAACCCTGATTGTATCGCCGATTCCATCAGAAAGTAGCGCTCCAATGCCAATACAGGATTTTATTGTACCCCGCCATGGCGGACCGGCCTCAGTCACACCCAGATGGAGTGGATAATTATATGTTTTTGAGAATAATTTGTTGGTCTCTATCATTAAATTAACATCACTTGATTTTAGAGAAAAAATCATATCGTGGAAATCATTTTCCAAACAAATATCAATATGGTTCTTTGCACTTTCAAGCATTGCTTCAGGTGTTGGATGCCCATATTTGGCGAGCAGACTCTTTTCAATCGAGCCGGAATTCACACCGATTCTGATAGGTATTTTGGCAGATTTCGCCTTTTGCAGGACAATTTTCACCCGTTCCTTATTTCCAATATTTCCCGGATTTATTCTGATTTTATCAACTCCCGCATCAATCGCTGCCAATGCCAGCCGATAATTGAAATGAATATCAGCAACTAAAGGAACTGTCATCTTTTTTTTAATTTTTGGAAGTGCTTTTACTGCAGTCTCGTCTGGCACTGTAACCCTAATAATTTGACAACCTGCGTTTTCCAGGGCTTCGATTTCAGGAAGAATGGAATTCAAATCCTCTGTTTTCGAGGTAGTCATTGATTGAACTGTAATCTGGGAATCTCCACCAATAAAAACATTCCCAACCTTTATTTTTTTTGTAAACATTCCTTTTTTACTTTTCATAATGAACCATTTGTTATTTTAAAATATTTAATTAATTGCCGGAGGATATTTTTTGAATTCTTCGGCTTTTTGACATGCAATTGTATAATTTTCATTTTTTATACATTTTTTATAATAATACAATGCTCCTGATCTGTTATTTTTAAAATCTTCCATCATTCCTAATTTCAGCATTGTGTTTGTTATTTGCCAATCCATTTCCATATTGCTGTTTTCTAAAAACTGAAGTAACAATTTTTCAGACTTTTCATAATCACCTTTGTTAAAGGCTAAATTACCTCTAAGATATACAATTAATTCCTCATATTTTTTTTTAGTCGACTCTTTTAAACCAGGAATTAGAAAAATAATTTTTTGAATGTACTGTTCAATATTTTCAGTTTTAGCATCCATTAAATTAGCTTCAGCCAATAAAAATACATAATATGGATTTGCCGTAAAATGATTTGATAGATTTTGAGAATATTCCAATGATTTTTCATAATCACCTTCAAAATATAAATAAATAAAGGCCAGCATTGATTGTGCTTCATATTTGCTGTATTTACCATATTTTCCGGCGAAAGTTATTTGCCTGAGTCCCTCCTCTTTTGTGCCCGGAATTTCCATTATCCAGGAACAAAAGTGCATATATTTCGGTAACAATCCCAGGTAGTAATTAAAAACTCCGTGCGCTATAATTATATCCGGATTTTCTGGTGCCAGTCTTTTGGCGCGATTAATATATTTAATTGATTTTATACCACAAATTAAAATCCCGAACCAATCTTTCTCAGATAATAAAATTCGTGCGTTCAAGGCTAAGGTTGTGGCATAAAAATACATAAGCAAAGGATCATTGGGATTTACCTGCAGTTGATTTTTATATATACTTAAAGCTTTCTTTATTTGTGTTGATAAAAATTGTTTTGATGCATCGTAACCGGATTCCTCTTTTACTAAATAATATTTTGATCCGGAAACTGCAAAAGGTATTATTGGGTGAAAAGGATAATTTTTTTCAATATCACTAAATATTCGTGTGCAAGAATCATTATTTCCATTATACATTTCATGGAGAGCCAACTGGATTTGTTCTTCCTGCTCATTGTCGGCAAGTAAATTTACAGGCAAAATAAATAAAACAAGGCTAACCAGTATTAATATTTTATATTCCATTGATATTTCTATTTTTAAGGCCTTTTAATTAAATGAACGTTCTTTGTATATGTAGTCAATCGGCATATAAGAAAATTCAATAGGACCCGGAGAAAAATTTATTTCAAAATGTTCTGTCGGTAATTGAAATTCTATAGTCACCGAAAAATCAGTCTGCCCATGAACAATAAAAGGTAATTTACCGTCTTTCCTGTCTTCACACCACAAAGAAAATTTATTGTTTCCAAATTGAAGATTTTTCATTCCATGAGAATTGTCCATAGTTATACGCCAACAAATCTTTTTTCCGGGAATATCTATATCAAAACCGATGATATCTTCAATAACCATAGCCACCGAAGCCAAACCGGAATATTCAACGGCGTTTGGCATACCATAATATTCATCATCCCAACGAGTGCCGGGCTCATTATTCTCTGCAGAATAAAGTTCCCAAATTGAGTTATTATAATTATCATTATTATCCGCTACTTTATTTTTATTAATTAAATCAGGATTAGCAAAAACATCAGCCACATTTTCCAAATGATTCCAGGCTGCAAGATTGGAAAAATTGTATTTTTCATATTGGCACAAACCTTTCAAAACCATATAATTGGTACTGCTCCATACACCACCTCGCCAATAAAAACCTTCCGGATCATAACATTCTTCATCAGCTGCAACTGATGGAAATAAGTGGGGGCGAAAAAATTCTGTAGTATCTGATAAATGTTGTATTAATTTTTCAGCCTGTTGTTCATTTGGAATTTTTGCTAATAATGGCCAAAAAGAGGCAATGGTCTTTACTCTGCTTTGCTCACCTTCCAGAGAAATATCATAAAAAAAACCAAAATCATTATTCCAGAGTTTTTTCTGAATTCTTTGGGAAATCAACTTATATTTATTTTTAAAAAAAGAAGCTTTTTTAGTATTATTTAAAATATCTGCAATTTGATGCAAATCAAGCGCAAACAATGCCATTTGTGAAGACATATCAATCCAGCCACCAAGATTCAGATTTCCTCTGGGTGCATTCTCCATATGGGATCCGAGTTTAGTAATAAAATATAAATTTCTGGCAACATCCTTTCCACGACAATTTGAATCAAGCCAAAGAAAATATTTCTCTAATTTTGGGAAAATTCTTTCAAGCCGCCCAATATCGTTGGTTAACCTGTAATATTTTAATTCAAGCCATGAAAATAAAGGAGGATTGATCATCGGATACCTTGAGGTTGTAGGGTTTAATGCCTTTCCCGAAGATTTTAGAAAGGCCCTTGAAATATAACCGTCTGATCTCTGATTTTCATAAAAAATATCTATTGTATTCATTACAGGCAGAGTTTTCTGACTATAAATCCCATAATGAGCCATAAAAATAGTACCCCACTGCTCCAGGATATTATCCGGATTTGTGAGAAGATAATCACGGGGAAAATTATTTTCTCCATTCCCATGCTCAATACATTCATAAAGCGATTCCCAGGTTTTCCAATACATATCCTCAAAAACCGGGCGAGAGGGAAGAACTAATTCAGGGAAATCCTCTCTGGAAAATTTTTTACTACATGAAATATTTATTAAAATTATAATTATTAATAAAATATAAAAACCAGCGTTTACTTTTTTGGTATTGGCGGTTTTTCTATTAACATCTTTTCTTCTTTCCATAAATCTTCTAAAGGCTCATTTAAATAGTTTTTATATGTTTTTATAGCTTTCTCTTTCATTCCGGCTCTTGCATAGGCTTTTGACAAAATATACCTGTAGCGCATAATTTCCGGGTTAAGAACAACCGCTTTTTCAAAGAATTTTACAGCTTGAGAAAAATTCTTTTGCTCATAAAGCAATTTTCCATGATAATACCAGGATTGAGAATGAGATGGCAACAATTCCAATTGTTTCTCTGAAAATTTTAAAGCAGTTTTGAGATCTTTCTTTTTTCTATATATTTCCGCTAATAAATAATAGGCATCTGTATTTTTTCTATCAACCTGAAGAGCGGATTTGCAGTAATATATCGCCTTTTTGGGATTATTATGAAAAAAATGATTTATCCTCGCTAAATTTAAAAAATTTTGAATATTGATATTTCCTTTTAGGGCTTTTTTATAATAAAATTCAGAATTCTTATAGTGCCCTTGCTTATATTCCAAATAGGCCCAGGCCTCATCTGTATGCACTGATTTTTTATAAGAATTTGTTAATGTTTCACAAATTTGCGCCGCCTCGACAAAATATCCGTTATTTGTTAAAATATAAACAATAAGTTTTAGATAAAATGGATCTTTAGCCAGTATAAGGGCTTTCCTGCCATATTCTACAGCTTCGGCCTGTTTTCCGATATTACTAAGAAAAGATGCAAAATATATATACAAATTAACCATTTCCGGAAAATCATTAATAAGCAATTTAAATTGATTTTCAACCCTGGAATTACAACCTAATTTTTTTGCAGTATCTATTAATAGCATTAAATGCTGGTCATTTTGATCAATTCGAAAAGCCTCTGCCGCGAGGTAAACGGCCATACGACTGTCTTGCAGCTGGAAGGCTGTGAATTCTGCATAATGATTTAAAAAGGATCCTACAGTATCACAGACAGAATAAGCTTTTTCAAAATATTCTTTTGCCTGCTTATTCAGGTCCATTTCCATGTAGCAATATGCAGATCCCCATTGTGAATAAAAAAACTCATTATTCTCAATTGCATCCTGATAATAATCCAGGGCATTCTCTACTTGTCCCTTTTTGATTTTTTTCTCTGCTTTCCTGAAAAATTTTAATGTATGATTTGGAATTTTTTCTCTTAAATATCCATATTCCAATTCTTTAGGAAAAGGAAAAATCACATTTGGAAAAGACATTTTTGTTATTAACAGTAAAAGTATAATTATTTTTCGCATAACATTAAAATATGACAAATTTTTTGCTAATTACAAAATGAAATCCGTTTAATTAATAAACCTTGTACTTTTTCTAACGCTTTTTTAACTTTTCCCGACGATTATGAAGAAACTTAAAAAATCAATAAAAATAATCTTATGGATTATGGTCTTTTCTTTCTTCCTGCTTAGTATAGCCGGATTTTTGCTATTTCATACTCAATACTGGAAAAATACTGTTCTCTCATCGGTTAATAACAAAATGCAAAAATCCTATGGGTTAACCCTGTCTGCTACAAAACTCAGTGGTAGTCTGTTTACTAATCTGCATTTTAAAAATTTACAACTATTAGCAGCTTCGGGAAAAAAACTCCTCCAATTAGAATCTCTGGATCTTAGTTATAGAATTTCATCTTTACTATCTGGTGAGTTAGACATCCAAAGTATCAGTATTGACGAGCCTGTATTTGAATTTCCAAATACAATCGATTCCCTGAAAAAATACTTAGGCACTAAACAAAGTGGCAGGAATTATGAATTACCGGAAATTGTAATTCATAATTTAACAATTTTAGATAGCAGAAATAATAACAAACCTCTGCTCTCAAGCGACCTGTTCTATGGAAAAATCAGTATAAAACAAGGACAGGCATCAGTATTTGCAGATACAGCGCAACTCCATTTTTACCAATACGATGAAACCTTACAAATATCCGATGCATTATTTAATTTTCGTTCAGATTCATTATTAATTGAAAATTGCCAAATCAAAAACCGATCAACTCCGATAAAGATAGAGGGAAAGATAAATTTATCTAAGCCTTTGACTACAAACCTAAAAATAGAAACCGGAGAAATATACTTTTATGAAAGACTGCCGGGATTAACTGATTATTTGCAGCAAAATGATAATATAAAGCTAAGCGGGCAACTCAGGAGTATTGGAAAAGAAGTTAAAACAGATCTCACATTTACAGGAAATTTTAGAGGAACCAACTTTGATCAGGGCTCATTAATTGCAGAAATTAAAAATAAAAAGATTAATGTAAAGCAATTATCTATTTCATCTGGACATGACTTGATTTCCGGGACTTTACAAAGTGATTTGAAGAAATTAACCAGTGCTAAACTAATTTTAGAAAACTTTAACCTGGATAAATGGAATTTGTTTCCCAAAACCACAAGTCTTTCAGGTGAAACTACTTTAAAATTAATAGGTAATGTAAAAAGCCCGGACACTTTATTTACAGATATAAATTTCAAAGACAGTAACATTGATAATTTAAATTTCAATTATCTCGATGGAAATCTACAGTATACAAATAAAATTTTAAAAGTAGTTGATACACTGGCAATTGCAATTGCAGGAGCAAATATTAAGTTTACCGGTTCTGCTGACCTTGATTCCGGAAATCTTGACGCGACTGCTTATTTTACTACTGATAAACAAGCACCTATCTATAATATTTTACCAATAGATTCATTAAAAGGAAATATTGAAGGATATGTAAATGCCCGTGGTACTCTGTCAAATCCAATATTAAAAGGACAGGCTTTTGCCCATAATTTTGGCACTCCAAAAATGCATTTCAAAAACACTCACTTCGGATATGAGATCTACAATCTATATCAGAATAAAAGTGGGGAAATTTCCATTCAGGCTATCAATGGCGTCAGTTCCATATTTTCTAATCCAATATCTGAATTTGATACAAAAGTACTTTTTAACAATGATACTTTAACTTTACCGGAAATTAACATCAAAAGTGAAGAAGCAGCATTATCCATGCAGGGGATTATTCATCAATTCCGGAATTTTTCTTTTACTGATATAAAAGGAAAATACAGAGAAAACTATATTACTAATGTCAATCCTCTCAAAATAACAATAACCCAAGATTCATTAATTCTCAATCCTGTTTCCTTTAATCTGAATAAAGGATCATTCTCCCTGTCTGCAAAGTATATTGCCAATAAATTTCAAAACCTTGAGTTTCAACTAAAAAATACAAATGCTAAACCTATTTTTGCTATTCTTAATCCTTCTTTGAATATAACCGGAATTTTTTCAGGAGAATTGTTTTATAATATAACGGGTAAAACTCCCCAAATTACTTGTACTGCAAACTTAGACAATGTGAACTTACCCAATCATAGTTTTAAAAAAATTAACCTATCTGCCCAAGTCATCAATAACAATATACAATTAAACAATTTTACAATTTACGATACTCTTGATGGATATCTTGTTGGTGAAGGCAATTTAAGTTGCAATTTTCCCAAAATCCCGGATTCCAAATTTCTTAACGATTACGATTTAATTGACGCTAATATTTCTTTTAATAATTTTTCTTTCAAAACCTTTGATAAATATTTTATTTCAAAACAAAAAAAGGATGGAAAACTTAGCGGAGATTTTAAAATAACAAATACTCTTCTGAATCCACAAATAAATTTTGATATGACTATTTTAGACCCGATATTTGGAAAAATTTCCGGTCTGGAACTACGCTATGATGGATATTACCGAGATTCATTACTGACATTTTCTAACATTAATATGTTGGATATTTCAGGAATTTATAAAGGTTCCGGTTACTTACCTTTTAAAATTAACCTTTCAAAAGGTATAGCAAAACTGCAAAAAAATTCAAAAATGGATATGAACTTTACTTTTAAAACTTCATCTACTCCATTTATGACAAATTATATTAGATTGATCGAAACTCTTGATGGGGATTTTAATTTTGCTTTAAATTTATCAGGCACTCCTGCTAAACCAATCCGCTCTGGAAATCTCAATATAAAAAATGGTATACTCAATATTACCCCCATCGAGAATGCAATTACAAACCTGGAAGGTAGCGCTATTTTAACCGATAATATTATGGAAATTGTATCACTTTCAGGGAATTTAACCCGGCCAAGCAATAACGGCATTTCAATACCAGCCAGAATATCTAATTTTTTTACAAATATTTTTTCATCTAAAAAAGATAATGAATCCCAGCCCAATTTTACCTGGGAAGGAAGTTTTGATCTGACAAGATTTTTCAAACCCGATTACAACCTAACTATGAAAGGTAACGAACTGTATATTCGGACATTATTAGCGGAGCAGGAAGGGATTGTTAACGGAACTCTAAATTTTACAGGTCGGGATACAATAAACATTAATGGAGATATAATTGTCGATGAATTTTTTATTCGAAATGAATTTACAAAGAAAAAAAGAGTAGTAGAAAATCTACCACCTCCAAAAGTGCATACTCTCATAAACATGCACGTAATCGCTCCGGGGAAATTATATCTAAAAAATAGTCAGTTAGATAGTGAATTAGAGGGTGAAGTCTGGCTTACAAAAAATAGCAGAGATCCGTTTCGCTATTCAGGGTCTTTGGATATCCGTCAAGGTGATTTTTATTATTATGGATGGAAATTTTCAAATTTAACCGGAAATATTATTTTTGATCCGGCAGAATTTAATCCACAACTAAACATCCATGCTGACCTGAATCTGGCGACATATTTTTCCCAGGAATCCGGCGAAAGCATATCCGGAAATGAAGAAGAAATGGTCATTGTCCGGCTCACCGGGGATCTGGAAAAACCAAATTTATTATTTGAATCATCGCAATATTCTCAAAGTGATATTTTAATGATCCTAAGTAGAACCAGCCTGAACAATGATGAAACTTTAGATGCTTCGGCTATTTCTTCCAGCGCTATGAATATTTTTGGTACTTATTTCGAAAGACAATTAGAACAGAATATCGCCAGGATAAGCGGATTAGACGAATTCAAAATAAGAACCCAGGGCGATTTATTCTCCAGCCAGGGCCGGGATGAATGGAGCTTTGTGGTAGGTCAGAGAATCGCTCCTGATTTTTACCTGACCTATGAACGGAAATTATCTATGGTTGATCCAAATCAACAACTTGGAATGGAATACCGGTTAAACAAATACAATTCAATTGGTGGAGACATCGATCAGGAAGGACTGATACATATTAATTTTAAACTAAAATATCATTATTAATGAATAAAATAAACTATCTATATATTGCTATTATTTTCTTTCTCTTTTTCAATATTGAAAGAGCTGAAGCCCAAAGAAATTTTAAAGCAACAGAATATACTGTAAATGATATTCATTTTATTGGCAATAAGTCCTTTACACCGGAAAATCTAAAAAAACAATTAACAGTAAAAGAGAAACAATTAACCAGAACAACAATTTTCACCAGAAGGTTAATAGAACTTAACCGCATTCACTTAAAAACTTTTTATGTATCAAATGGCTATTTAAACTGTACTGTTAAAGACTCGTTTTTCGTATTTGGTGACGGTAATGTTGATCTCTATTTTACAATACATGAGGGAAAGCAGTTTATCCTGGAAGATATACAAATTCAAGGTAATAAAATTATTGAAAAAGAGTATATAATTGACCTAATTGATCATAAATTAAATACTCCTTATAATCCTGTAAAGATCAGGAATACTATCAAACAATTACAAGATGAATATGCCAATAAAGGCAAACCACTTGCCAAAATTTCTGATTCCCTGGTAGTGAATAAAAAAAGTATTCGGGTCTATTTACAAATCTATGAAAATGTTACCATGCATATCGGCAAAATCATAATAAATTGTCCGGAAAATATTGATTTAAATTGTATTTCAAGGGAAATTTTATTAAAACCCGGGGATTTATATTCCAGAGAAAAGATTACAAAATCTAAAAAACATATTTATGCAACAGGACTTTTTTCCGGAGTCAATATAAATTCTACAAATCTTAACCCTGCGAATCAAACTCTCGATCTGGAAGTAAGTGTCAGAGAATTAAAAATGAGGACACTAGGATTTGATGTTGGTTTCGGTCAAAATCGCGGAGTAAGTTCTGGCAGTGAACCCTATACAGCTGTCAATTTCAAAGGTAAATGGATACATAGAAATCTTTTTTCCAGAGGTACAAGATTAAACTTAAATTTTGGTTCATCTTTAAATATCTCAAATATTTTTATGCGCCCAAATGCTAACATAGAATTAATGTACATTGAACCTTGGCTTTTAGGATTCAGGTCATCTAATCTTTTTAAAATATTTTTTGAAAATCAACTCCAGGATAATAATGAAAAATTAAGTTTTGGTAGTGAAGCCGCATTAATTATTCAGCCGGACAAACGCTTTAGTCTGCGAACCGGTGTTGAAATCAAAGGAATTCACTATCGCTATGAACAATTAGAAACAAAAACCAGCGAACTTGATAAAGAACGGGAACGAGCAATATTTTTTACAATGAGAAGAGATGTCAGGGATAATTTTCTGTTTCCCAAAATGGGTTCGGTTTTAACAATAAACAGCAAAATAGTTGGTTCTATTCTCGGTGGTACTCAGGATTACTTCAAATTAGAGGGCTCTTTTAGCAATTATCTCAATATTTATAAAGAAATTGTTTTGGCCTTACGGACAAAAGTAGGAATAATAAATACCTTTGATTCTGCTAATGAAACCCCGGGATATGAAAAATTTTATTTAGGCGGGGAAACCAGTATGCGAGGATGGGCAAATCGCCGTTTTATTTCCCAGGGAAATCTTCCTGTTGGCGATGATATTAAAATTCTGACTAACCTGGAAATCCGCTTTCCCCTTTTCTGGATACTTGGTGGCGAGATTTTTATTGACAGTGGAAACCTAATTCCTGACATATCTACCCTCATATCTACACCATATCGCTGGAATTTTGGTTTTGGCATCACTATTGCTACTCCACTTGGGCCTGTCAGGGTGGATTATGCAAGAATTATCAATCCACTGACTCAATATGAAATTGACAATCCCTGGCAGATTCAATTTGCTATACCTTATGCTTTTTGATTATTTTTAATAATAAAAGTATAAAATGTATCGGTTTTTTGGAAAAACTGAAAAATAGCCAATTCTCATTAATAAACTGGTTTTAAATAGACCAATAGACATAACGAGAAATTTAAAAAATTATGGTTCATTAATGTGAATTTGTAGTTAATGTAGATTAAGGAGGTATTATGTTATCTTTTGATAGGTTTACCACCAAAGCCCAGGAAATAATCAAAAACACCTCAGAGACAGCCACAAAATATTCTAACCAGCAAATAACATCGACACATCTTTTTTATGCCATTCTTGATACTCCCGAAAATGTTGGATTGATACTGCTTAAAAAAATTCTGGGAAATCCCGAGCGATTAAAAAATGAATTAGATAAAATTCTGGATAACCTTCCAAAAATCAGTGGGGCTGTAGGTCAACCTTATTTTGGAAAAGAAATGGATAAAATTATTTCTAATGCGGAAAATTTCAGTTCGCAATTTCAGGACGATTTTATTAGTGCTGAACATCTTGTACTGGCAATGGCAGATAATGCATCTGATCCGGTCAAATCTATATTAAAAAAACACGGAATTAATCAGGAAACACTATTATCCGCTTTAAAAAAAATCCGAGGATCACAACGGGTAAAAGATCAGTCGCCCGAGGATAAATATTTATCTTTACAACGCTACTGCAAAGATCTAAATCATCTTGCCAGAAAGGGAAAACTCGATCCTGTAATTGGTAGAGAAGATGAGATCAGAAGAACTTTACAGGTTTTATCAAGACGGACGAAAAATAACCCGGTATTAATTGGTGAACCCGGTGTTGGGAAAACTGCAATAGCCGAAGGTCTGGCACTTAGGATCATCAACCAGGATGTTCCTGAAAGCATTAAAAATAAAAAAATCATGGCTCTGGATATGGGGTCATTGATCGCAGGAGCAAAATTCCGAGGCGAATTCGAAGATCGATTAAAATCAGTCTTAAAGGAAGTTGCCGAAGCAGAAGGCTCAATTATTTTATTTATCGATGAAATCCATACCGTAGTCGGTACAGGTGCTGCTGAAGGTTCAGTTGATGCATCCAATCTTTTAAAACCAGCACTGGCAAGAGGTGAAATTCATTGTATCGGAGCCACCACCATTATCGAATACAGAAAATATATTGAAAAAGACAAAGCCCTTGAGCGCCGCTTTCAGCCGGTCATAATTAAAGAACCCTCAATAGAAGATACAATTTCTATTTTACGTGGAATAAAAGAAAAGTATGAAATCCATCATGGGATAAGGATTAAAGATTCCGCTCTGGTTTCTGCCACTGAGTTATCCAGCAGATATCTGACAGACCGCTTTCTTCCCGACAAAGCCATTGATCTGATTGATGAAGCAGCCAGTTCATTAAAACTCCAGGTTGATTCACTTCCGGTAGAACTTGATGAAAAAGAGAGAAAAATCAGTCAATTGGAAATAGAAACCCGGGCTTTGAAAAAAGAGAAAGATAAAATCTCTGCAGAACGTTTAAAAAATATACAGGCTGAACTGGCTGGAATAAAAGAAGAAGCCGCGATTTTAAGAGAACAGTGGCAAAATGAAAAACAAAATATCAACAGAGTTAATCAATTAAAAAAACAGATTGATGAAGCAAAAATTGATTGCGAAAAAGCCGAAAGAGAGGGCAATTGGGAAAGGGCTGCACAACTCAAACATTCTGTTTTAGTCAAACTTAATCAGGAACTTCAAAACTCACATCTTGAACTAAAGAACCAACAATCAGGTCATATTTTACTAAAGGAAGAAGTTACAGATGAAGATATTGCCTCTATTATATCAAAATGGACAAATATTCCAATTACAAAACTTGTTGAAAGCGAACGTCAAAAATTATTACTTCTCGAAGATACTCTTCATAAAAGAGTAATTAGCCAGGACCAGGCTATTAGAGCGGTTTCCAATGCTATCAGGAGAGCCAGGGCAGGTTTACAAGATGAGAACCGCCCCCTGGCATCATTTATATTTACCGGATCAACAGGTGTAGGGAAAACAGAACTGGCAAAAGCACTGGCAGAACAGCTTTTTAATAATGAAGAGGCTCTTGTCAGAATTGATATGTCAGAATATATGGAAAAGCATTCAGTTTCCCGACTAATTGGAGCACCTCCGGGTTATGTGGGATTTGATCAGGGCGGACAGTTAACCGAACTTGTCAGAACTCGCCCCTATTCTGTCATTCTCCTGGATGAAATCGAAAAAGCTCATCCCGATGTATTCAACATTCTACTCCAGGTTTTAGAAGATGGCCGTTTAACTGATAATAAAGGACGTGTCGCAAATTTCAAAAATACAATTATTATAATGACTTCCAACCTCGGCTCTCATCTAATTATCCAAAAAACCGCAAACCTGACGGAAGAAAATCAATCAGAAGTCTATGAAGATATTCAGGATACTGTTACCTGGGAATTAAAAAATCATCTTAAACCGGAATTTTTGAACCGGATTGATGAAATAATTGTATTCACTCCATTAATGGAAAAAGACCTGGAGCAAATTGTACAACTTCAATTTCATAAACTGGTACACAGAATAAAATCTAAAGGTATTGAGATCAGGTTATCACCGGAAGCACGTACCATGATAGCGAAAAAAAGTTGGGATCCTGCTTATGGTGCAAGGCCAGTCAAAAGAACAATCCAGAACCTAATTTTAAATCCTCTGGCAGAAAAAATCATCTCAGATAATATTATTTCAAATAATCGTATTTTGATAAATTTAAATGGCGAGGAAATCGTATTTGAATGAAACAAAGAGTTTTAAAACCTGATTTCCTGAATACTATTTTGTGTTTTAACTCCATTACTGGGATGATTAAAAAAAATTATGAATTGTGAATTACGAATTATGAAT